>JBLRWT010000638.1:0-1564 GCA_047921095.1 Wenzhouxiangella sp.
AGGCCAGTTCCACATTCGAACTGCCGTGCATGTTGACGACCATGCTGGCCCCTTCGGTACCCCAAAGTTCCGGCGCCGCGGTACAGCCCTGGGCATGTCCCTGGCCGATGATGCGTGTGGGCTGCGCCGGTGTCGGACCACTGGGGATGGGCGACATATGGCAGCTACCCGAATCATTGCGGCTGCAGTTCTGGGTGTTGGGCGCGCCATAGCCCATGCGGTAATTGCCGGTACCGATATGCAGGGTATCGCCGCCCCTGATGCGTGGCGTGCCACCTGGTGGCAAGGCGACAAACGGATGGTTCCACGCGCAGGCCCGGTTGACCCCGGTTCCCGGATAGGCAGCATTGGTTTGTCCGTTGCACTGCGCGGCGCTGCCGCCGTCGGCACGGACATAATAGGTTGCAGCAGAAGCTGCCGGAATGGCCAGCGCGAAGATCAGGCAGGCAAAAGTCATTCGACCCCAGTGGGGCAGTGAATTGGTCAGCATTGTCAAAAGGGGTTCCTCGTTCTGTTCTGTTTTGTTTGCCGGTGATCGGCTTGTTCTGCACGGGGATATCGTGCACAGACTCGCCTTGATGTGGCGAACGGAGAGTATGTCAATGCGATTGTTTTAAAATCATGTAGTGGCAGTTCGGTGAATGTTGAATGTAGAGTGCGCTGTCACGGCCTTGTATGGCGCTGTGATGGGGGTCTCTATGCACGGTAGCGAACTACTCGAAAAGCGGTGAAAGGTGAAAGGTGAGAAGGGAGACGGGAGACGGGAGACGGGAGACGGAAGAGCCCGCACCGGGGGTGCGGGCTCGTTTTGCTGCTTGATCAGGATCAGAACTCTACGGTGACGGTGTCAGAGCAAACGCTGCTGTTGGATTCGCAGATCTTGTATTCCAGGCTGCCGCTGCCGCGGATGTCGGTGTGGTCGGTCGTCGCACCGGAATTTGTGACGGTGGCCACTCGGCTGCCGTTGCGATAGAGGTCGACGTTCGAGGTGGTGGCGCCGGCCCAGGTGATGTCGGCTGTCCAGCGGCCCCTGACCCGATATCCATCACCGTTGATCGTGATGCCCGTATCACCGCCGCTGTTGTCTTCCACGTAGATGATCTGGCTGGCTGAACTGCTTTGGCCTGAATCGTCGGTTACGGTCAGTCTCACGGTGTAGCTGCCATCGGCACCATAGCCATGCGTGATCGACGCGCCGGCTGCAGTGTTCCCATCACCCAGGCTCCATGCATAGCTCAGACTGGCATCATTGCTGTCACTGGCCAAGCTGCATTGCAAGCCATGGCAGTCGTGACTGAACCCGGCCGTGGGGGGATCACTCGGCGGGTCGCCGGGTGGTGGGTCGACCGGGCCGTCATCTTCTTCCGCGCCCCACTCCACGGCGCCGATGTCCGGTCCGTCGCCAACGCCTCTGGCCAGGTTGAAGAAGTCAACCGGTGGCGCAAAGCTGTTGTTGGCATGATCGATCAGCGGGCTGTCCGAGCGCGGTTCCGGATCGAAGCCTGAGAAGCTGTCATTGACGATTCGCGGCGAGCCCTGGCAAAGACTGTTGCCGGGACAGGCA
>JBLRWT010000639.1:0-1543 GCA_047921095.1 Wenzhouxiangella sp.
GCGCGCTCCATTCGCCGCGAAAAACGATGCTTGGTTCATCAACCGACCCGTCTGACCCTCGATTCAAACGATGTTTGTTGTTATGCCAATCCCGACTAAAGCCAAGGATCGACACCCTCTTTTTCAGAGTCCCACAGCAATAAACTTGAAGTCAAGCACTATTTAGACTTTTTCGTATTTCACCGCTGTGCGATATATCCAGCACTCCTCAGTGATGCCGACCCGATTCCTGGCCGCAATCCGCCACGGGCTATTGACACAAGGCAGCCGTTCCGATGCCGCGAGCGAGCCAATAAAGGTGACAGCGCGACTTTCCCTCTCTGCTATGCTCATGATCCGCTTTCCGCTGGAATCCATGACCACTATCAGGAGCCTGTCTGATGAAATACCGTTTCGAGTTCGTACGTTCCATGCCCCGAGCCGTTTGTGTCCTGCTGCTGGCCGGGCTGGTCAGTTCGTCATTTGTCCAGGCCGAGGAGGAGGCCGAGCGGTCTGCGCCGGCGCCCATGTCCGGCGAGCGGCTGGCCGAGCTGATCGGACACCTGGACCCGGAAGCAGTCGTTGAAAGCAATAGCGTGCAGTTCTCGATTGGGGAGCGCGCCCACTTTGCGGTCTGGGATTCAGCCGCCAACAGGATGCGCCTGATGAGCCCTGTTGCCGAGATCGGGATGCTCAGCGAGGCTTTGATGTTCCGCATGCTTCAGGCCAATTATGACTCGGCGCTGGATGCGCGCTATGCCACCGCTCAAGGGCTGGTGTGGAGCGTGTTCGTTCATCCATTGTCGAGCCTGGACGAAGATTTTCTGGGCTCGGCCATTCGCCAGGTCCACATCGCCGCCGAAACTTTCGGCAGCACGTTCAGTTCCGGTGAGCTGATCTATGGCGGCGGCGACAGTCAGGAACAGCTCGACGAACTGGAACAAGCCCTGGATCGCTTGCTCAACCCGACCACCTAAGGGCCGTTGGCGCTTGCAATCGGCCATGCCCAGGGGGGGTGAAACCCTTTCACAGGGTCTGGTGTCATACTGCCAGAGAACCCCTATCCGATGGAGCAAGGATCATGACTGGATGGATTTCCCGTATCATTTCTTCGACAATTCTGGCGATGTTTCTGGTTGCAGGCTGGGGCGGCGTGGCCGCTGATCAGGTCGAGCCGGACAAGCTTGAGGAATTGGTGGCTGAACTTGAGGCGCTTGACAGAAGCATCGAGCGGATCGAGACGACCGAAGACGGCACGCTTATCGTTGAACGTCGGTACGAGGTGACCGGTAGTCGCATCAAACGTACCCATGTTCAGGAACTCGATTCCCAAGACCTGAAGGCATTGGATTACGCCCTTGAGGATGTGCTGCTTTCCCTGCCGTTCCAGGTCAGGTCATACACACGCGCAGAACTGGAGCGCCACGGCCATAACGACCTGGCCCGAGCCCTGGCTGATCGCGATCCACGCATCCAGCGCGGACGCTGAACCCCGACTCTCGTCGAGCCGGCGCGTTATTCGCTCGGGTCATCACTGGCCAGAGGCGGGTGTGGGGCCCGGCGG
>JBLRWT010000640.1:0-1538 GCA_047921095.1 Wenzhouxiangella sp.
CCTGAGCATGCTGTGCAAGGCGGTGCGCCTGGAGGGGCGCCAATTGGCGTGTCGGTTCGTGGCCGTCGACACCACCAGTTTCGCTCATCTGCAGCGACTGGTCGCCGACAACCTCGGTGATGTGCTGATGCTGGACCGCGAGTTGACCCAGCTCGATTACTGGCCAGGGATGCTGCTCGAACCGGCGGGCTGATCGGCAACCGTCGCGCCCGTGCAGAGTTATTCAGAGGCTCCCTAGCCGGGCCGGGTCCAGCCAGTCGGCCATCACGTCCTCCAACTCTTCGAGTCCCAGGCCGCTGGTGGCTGAGAAAACCTGGACCCCAACGCGCTCATCGATCATGCGGCGTACCTTGAACAGGGCTTCCTTCTGCTTGCCGTGGCCGAGCTTGTCGGCCTTGGTCAGCACCAGGTGCAATGCCAGGCCCCGGCTGCCTGCCCATTCGATGAGTTCGACATCCGAATCCTTGAGTGGATGACGAATGTCCATGACCACAACCAGCCCGGCCAGCGCCTTGCGCCGGTCCAGGTAAGCCTGGATCAACCCGTGCCAGTGGCGTTTGAGGTCACCGCTGACCTTGGCATAGCCGTAGCCCGGCAGATCCACCAGGTGGCGTTGTTCATCCAGCTGAAAAAACACCAGCTGGCGAGTTCGACCCGGTGTGCGACTGGTCTTTGCCAGTGAATTCTGACGGCACAGGCGGTTGATCAGACTGGATTTACCAGCATTCGAGCGCCCGGCGATGGCAATCTCGATCCCCGTGTCGGGACGGAGTTGGACCAGCGTGTGCACGCTGTCGGTGTATTCTGCACGGTGCAGCAAGGCGGTGGTGGGTTTCACAGACTGGAACAGGCGGCAACAAAAGGCGATAATATCAGGTTAAAGGAGCCTCTGAATGACTCGGCACAGGCGTGATACGCATCTGCAGAGTCATTCAGAGGCTCCTCAAGCATCTTATTCTTACGGAGTACCTCAGATAATGGCTCGAATCATGGTGATGTGGCTGGCGTTGCTGCCGATGTTGGCCCTGGCAGTTGGCGATCCCGAAGCCGGGGAACGGAAAGCGGCCGCTTGCGCGGCCTGTCACGGTGTTGACGGCAACAGCGTGGTCACGGCCTGGCCAAAGATCGCTGGCCAGCACGTCGATTACGCCGCGCGTCAGACCCGGCTGGTCCGCGATCAGCGCCGCGTCGTCCCCGAGATGTACCCGATGGTGATGAACCTGAGCGATCAGGATATCGCCGACATTGCCGCCTTCTACGCCACCCAGGCACTGGAAGCGGGCGTGGCCGACGAAGAGCTTGTTGCCCTGGGTCGCCGCATTTATCACGACGGCAACCATGAAACCGGCGTGCCGGCCTGTGCCGCCTGCCATGGCCCGTCCGGAGAAGGTATTCCGGGTGCGCACTTCCCTGTCGTACGTGCTCAGCATGCCGATTACACCGCTGACCGACTGCGGCGCTACCGGGGTGGGGAGACCAATGAAGATGACCCGTTCAGCGTCATCATGGTCGAGGTATCAGCGGAACTGTCCGATGAC
>JBLRWT010000641.1:0-1519 GCA_047921095.1 Wenzhouxiangella sp.
GTACAACCGCGCGGACGCCATGATTCACTTCGTTGACGAAGGAATGATGCTGGTTTCCCCAGTGATCTTTCGCAAGTTCGCCGAACTGTTCGGGGAGGAGGGCGATGGCACGCCATCGGATCGAGCGGGGAGCAAGCTGGGGACCGGCATCCAGCGCCAGGTTACCAATGCTGGCTGGAATCTGGTTACCGGAGAGAAGAAGAGCAACATCCAGCGTTACATGGTGATCGGCGCCGATGGCGAGGGCAAGAAACTGATCTCTGGCGTGGTCATACTGGATCCTGTTCGATTCGTGAATCCACTTCCGCCGAATAATCCCTGCATTGTCAGGTTCGACAAACCGATCGAACACGTCTGACATGAGCTATCCCATCGAAAATCTATTCAGGCCCGCGGTCGAATACGTGCCGGCCTTTGCCTCGTTGTCCGGTGCCATTCTCCTGATGAGCGCTCACGAGTGGTTTTTCCTGCCAAAGGAGCTGATCGTGACAGCCGCTGCCGGCATGGTCCTGCATGCCGGCGTGCGACTGAGACAGGGTATTCGGGTATCCCGATTTCAGCGCAACCTTACTAGGCTGCCTAAGTACGTCATTCCTACCAGCGAAATTCCCGTATCGAAAAGCCGCCTTTTCCTCGGCCTTGGGTTCAAATGGGATCAACGCCATACCCAGCGCCTGGCGCTGGCGCGCGATCCCAAGAACCGTCGCTACATCACTCAATCCGGCCTGTATACCTGGGCGCGTCGCTTCGAATTCCGCCACGAAGGGCGCGGCGGCACCTCGGGCTGGATGGCGCGACAGACCAGGAAGGAAGCCTGGTGGAATCCGGTTACGCCATTGCCGCCTGTCGGCGGCGATCCGATCATTCACGGCCTGGAGCCGGACGAAACGGAAATCAGCATGGATCTGGTCGAGCGGCCCGGTCACATGGTTGTGCTGGGCACCACACGGGTCGGCAAATCACGCCTCGCCGAGGTGCTCATCACACAGGACATTCGGCGAGGCGACGTGGTGATCGTATTCGACCCCAAGGGAGATGCCGGTCTGATGACCCGCTGCTACATCGAGGCGGCCATGGCCGGGCGCGAGTTCTTCATGTTTCACTTGGGCTACCCCGACCAGTCTGCACGTTATAACCCGATTGGAAATTTTGCCCGAACCACCGAGGTCAGCACCCGTATCGCTGGTCAGCTCCCGGGCGAAGGACAGTCTGCCGCGTTCAAGGAATTTGTCTGGCGCTTCGTGAACGTGATCGCACGCGCGCGCACCACCCTCGGTTACCGCCCGGATTACCGCATGATTTATGAGGATGCGGTCAATATCGATGCCTTGGCGCTGGAATACTTACGCTTCTGGCTTGACCGGGAACAGCCCGGCTGGAATGAGGCGGTTGATGCCATCGAGATGGATAAGACCCAGATTCAGCAGGCAATGAAATCGGGGCGGACGATGGATGCCATGAAAATCCTGCTGTTCGTCCGCGAGAATAATCTGCATGACCCGATAGCGGACGGCCTGGC
>JBLRWT010000642.1:0-1518 GCA_047921095.1 Wenzhouxiangella sp.
CTGATCGATGCCTCCGAGGATATTGCCACCACCGCCAGCGAAGTCATGCTGCGCTTGCTTGATTTCCTCAGCGAGGACAATGCCGATCGAATTACCCATACGCTGGACAACCTCGATGCTTTCACCCAGGCATTGACGTCGGAAAGCGACTTGTTTGGCGAGATGATCCGCAACGCTCACCGTGGCAGTGAGCAATTGGTCGAGGTGCTCGACGGGGCGAGCCAGGCCATTGATGATATTGTCCTGGCGCTCGATGGAATCGAGGAGCACCTGGTCGCCATCCTTCCTGATCTCGGTCGGGATTTGAGCGAGACACTGAACCAGTTCGCATCCCTCTCGCGTCGTCTCGACAACGTAATTGCCGAAAATGAACAGGCACTGTCCGAGTTCGGCGCCGAGGGACTGGCCCAGTTCGGGCCGACCCTGCAGGAATTCCGCCTCATGATCCGCGAATTGTCCCGGGTCAGCAGCCGCTTTGAGCGCAATCCGACCCGTTTCCTGTTGGGAAGCGATCAGCCCGAGGAGTATGAGCCCCAATGACCTTGCCTGTTGCTGTAACTCGTCTTTCACTGGCCGTGCTGGGTACGCTTGTACTGGCCGGCTGCATGCTTGCCCGGTCAGGCGCCCCGATCAGCATTGTGGCCCCCAGTGTGGACGTGCCTGACACGATGGCATGGGAGCCGGTGGACTGGTCGATCCAGGTGCAGCGGCCGATTGCCGACCAGATGCGTGACTCCGACCGCTTGTTGGTTCGGCGCACTCCGTCGCGCCTGCAGGTGTACGGGGGTGCCGCGTGGCTGGACAGCGTTCCGGAAATGCTGCAATCGATGACGGTCAAGGCCTTCGGCGACACTGGAAAATTCGGCGGGGTAGGGCGTGCCGGCGGCATGCGCACCCGGTACAACCTGGCGATGGAAATTCGCCGTTTCGAGGCGGTCGACGATGATCGTCCCGATCTCAGGGTCGAGCTGGTGATCCAGGCCAACCTGATTCACCAACGCACTTCCAGCGCCGTGGCCAGCCGCACCTTTCGGCACGGCGCGGTATCGAGTGGCAATGCGCTGGATCCGCTGATCGAAACCTTCGAGCGTGCGTTGAATGAATTGATGACGGAAATGGTGGGCTGGGTTCTCCAGGAAGGAGAGCGTGCCGATGCCCGGCACGCTGAAGAACCCGAGGGTGAGCGTCGCCGCTGGCGCGATCGCTGAGACTCAGCCGTTGCTCGTCCGGGACCAGCTCTCCCGAGGCTGCTCCATGTGCCGCGCCAGACGCAACAGGGGTTGCAGGCGTGCCATCAGCGCCGGCAGATGTTCATGCACCGAAGCATGTTCACCACGTGCGATCATTGCCAGCGCCTGCTCCAGGTCCGGTGATGATTGCACCATGGCAGCCCGGTGAGCTGGTTTGCTCGTTTTGATGCCAATACTGGCACTGGCAAGGCCCTGGGCCAACAACGCCTCGCATCCGAGATCGACTTCCATCCCCGGTGACTGGATCGAAAAGCGGCATTGAACGTTG
>JBLRWT010000643.1:0-1504 GCA_047921095.1 Wenzhouxiangella sp.
CACCGACAAGCTGATCCTGGCAATCACCGGTCAGGCCAAGCTGGACGTGCTGCAATTGGCGGCTCAATTGGCGACCCGAGACGGGGCCGATCCGAACCACCTACCTGTTGCCGCCCTGCTTGCCCACGCTGGCAGCCGACTCGAAATCCACTGGAGCCCATAGACTATGACCGTCAATGCCACAGTCCGGCAGGTGACCGATCACATTACCAGGCGCAGCCGCGAAACGCGTAGCGCCTATCTGGCCCGCATGGATGCGGCCCGCGAGCAGGGCACGGCGCGCAGCCGCATCAGTTGTGGCAACCTGGCCCACGCCTTCGCCGCCGCTGGTGATGACAAGCCGAAACTGCGCCAGCTTGGCTGCCCCAACATCGCCATCGTGTCGGCCTACAACGACATGCTCTCGGCCCACCAGCCCTTCGACAAATATCCGGGCCTGATCAAGCTGGCCGCGCGAGCGAAAAATTGCAGCGCCCAGTTCGCCGGCGGAGTGCCGGCCATGTGCGACGGCGTGACCCAGGGCCAGCCGGGCATGGAACTGTCGCTGTTCTCGCGCGATGTGATTGCCCAGGCCACGGCAATCGCCCTGTCGCACAACACATTTGATGGCGCCGTCATGCTCGGGGTTTGCGACAAGATCGTTCCCGGCCTGCTGATCGGCGCGCTGTCGTTCGGCCACCTGCCGGTGGTGATGATTCCGGCAGGGCCGATGCCATCGGGTCTGCCCAACAGCGAAAAAGCGCGCATTCGCAAGCTGTACGCTGAAAACAAGGTCGGCCGCGAAGAACTGCTCGAGGCCGAAGCCCGGTCGTACCATGGCCCTGGCACCTGCACCTTCTACGGCACGGCCAATTCCAACCAGATGCTGATGGAAGTCATGGGCTTGCACCTGCCCGGCGCTGCCTTCATCAATCCCGGCACACCGCTGCGCGACGCCCTGACCATGGCGGCGACCGAGCGGGTCTGCGATATCACCAGTCGCAATGACCAATACACGCCGATCGGCCGGGTGGTGGACGAAAAGGCCCTGGTCAATGCCATGGTCGGCCTGGCTGCCACGGGTGGCTCGACCAACCACGCCATTCACCTGGTCGCCATTGCCCGGGCCGCCGGAATTCTGATTGACTGGGATGACCTCGATGCGCTGTCCAGGGCGACACCATTACTGGCCCGCATCTATCCCAACGGCCAGGGCGACGTCAATCATTTCCATGCCGCCGGCGGTCTCGGCCTGGTCATTCGCGAACTGCTCGATGCTGGCCTGTTGCACCCGGACATCCAGTGCATCAGCGGCGGCGACCTTTATGCCCAGGCGTGCGAGCCGGTACTCGAGGAAAATCGCCTGGACTGGACCCCGGCGCCCGCCGCATCGCTTGATGACACCATTCTGCGCCCGGCCTCGCGTCCGTTTGCAGCCGACGGCGGTCTCAGATTGCTTGCCGGCAATCTCGGCCGCGGCATCGTCAAGGTATCGGCTGTGGCCCCGGAGTATCGCCGCATCGAA
>JBLRWT010000644.1:0-1502 GCA_047921095.1 Wenzhouxiangella sp.
GGGCATTGTCGATGCCAAATACAAATCAATTCACCCCTCGGCCAGTGCGCCACAGGTACCACAACGCGAAGACCTCTACCAGATAGCGGCCTACCTTGGGCGGTATGCCAAAAATACCACCACCTCTGCATTGGGCGTGCTCGCATACCCGCATGATCCCTCAACGCCAACCGTGTCGTTTGCCGAATCACATAGTCCCTGGAACCTAGCGGATGGGAAAAAGGTGCTTTTCGTGGCATTGCCCCACGAACCCGTCGAGGCGACTGGAAAGTTACGGGAGATATTTCAATGACAGGTCGTAAGAAAAAACCGACCTGGACCGATCTCAAGCGCCAGATTGCCGACCTCGACCGTCCGGCGTTGCTGGGCTTGATTCAGAACCTGTACGCCGCCAGCAAGAATAATCAGGCTTTTCTCCATGCCCGCTTTGCCCTGGGTGAGGATGTGCTCGAACCGTACAAATCCACCATCGACCGCTGGGCTTGTCCGGATGTGATGCGTAATCAGGATATCTCAATTGCCAAGGCCAAAAAGGCGATTTCTGATTACAAGAAAGCCATAGGACGGCCGGAAGGTTTGGCGGAGCTGTCAGTGTTTTATTGCGAATCCTGCATGAACCTGCTCGGCTACTGCGGGATGGATGACGAGGGCTATTTCAATGCCTTGGTGCGGATGTTCGAGCAGGCGCTGAAGGCTATTGTGGCGCTTGAGCCAGACCAGCAGGAAGACTTTGCCGAGCGGCTTAAACGTGTCCGGAACGAAGGCCACAACTGGGGCTGGGGCGTTGGCGATGACATGGACGATCTGATGGCGGAGTATGGATTTGCCGAAGAGTGACAAGAGCCAGAATGAACAGGACGAACTGCGGCGACTATGCGAGGAGAACGCCCGCCTCAAGGAGCTGCTGACCCAGCACGGCATCGCCTGGGAAGAACCGACCGCCGCTGCCCCCGTTCCTGCCCCCAACGGAATCGGCACCAGCCCCGACCCTCTTCACCACCGACGACAAGATCGCCCTGTTCCGCAGGCTATTCCGGGGGCGAGAGGATGTCTACCCCCAGCGCTGGGAGTCGGCCAAGGGCACATCCGGCTATTCACCGGCCTGTGGCAATGAGTGGAAGCCCGGCATCTGCCACAAGCCCCGGGTGAAATGCGGCGATTGCAACCAGCGCCAGTTGCTGCCGGTGACCGATCAGGTGATCTACGACCATTTAGCCGGGAAGCAGACCATCGGCGTCTATCCGCTTCTGAGCTATGACAGTTGCTACTTTCTGGCGGCTGACTTCGATGAAGCCGACTGGCGTGAGGATGCCCAGGCTTTCATGCAATCCTGTCGGGAGCACGGCATTCCGGTGGCGCTGGAGATATCCCGCTCGGGCAACGGCGCTCATGCCTGGATCTTTTTTGCCGAGCCCGTTCCGGCCCGCGAAGCCCGGCAGCTCGGGGCCGCACTGATCAGCCACACCTGCGACCGCACCCGGCAATTGTCCCTGGCCAGCTAC
>JBLRWT010000645.1:0-1499 GCA_047921095.1 Wenzhouxiangella sp.
GGCGCCGGTGATTGCATCGATGACCTGGGCCTGGTCGCCGGCCACCCGGTGCAGGCTCGGCGCCATCATGGCGGTCAGTTCGGGGTCATTGAAAGTGACGGGATAGCCGCGCGTGATCTCGATCTCGGCGGTGGCGCCCTGGCTGGCGACGATGTGCTCGACGGTGCGGCGAATGTCGGCGTGAATCTTGTCCTGCATCTCCGTATCGAGCGTACGGATGGTGCCAATCAATTCGGCTGATTCCGGAATGATGTTGTTTCTCACCCCGGAACGAATGCGCCCGACCGAGATCACCGCGGCCTCTTTGGTCAGTTCGGTCTGGCGGCTGACGATGAGATTGAGCCCGATCACGACCTGGGCAGCCACGGTGATCGGATCGATCCCGGTCCACGGTGTAGAGCCATGAGTCTGGCGACCATGGATGGTGATGGTGAACTGATCGGATGCGGCCATGATGCCGCCAGGCCGATAGCCAATTTGTCCCACCGGCGCCAGCGACCAGATGTGCTGGCCAAAGATGACCTCCACGTCCGGATCGTTCAGCACGCCTTCGGCGACCATCATTTCCGCGCCGCCGTCCTCGCCTGGCGGGGTGCCTTCCTCGGCCGGCTGGAAGATGAACTTGATGGTGCCCGGCAACTCGTCACGGCGGGCGGCAAACAGCTCGGCCACGCCCATCAGCATGGCCATGTGGGTGTCGTGCCCGCAGGCATGCGAGACCGGCACTTCTTCGCCGAGATACGCGCCGGTGACATCCGGTGAGAACGGCAGGCCGGCACGCGATGGCACCGGCAGCGCATCCATGTCGGCTCGCAGACCGACGACTGGCCCCGGTCGGCCGCCGCGCAAGACGCCGACCACGCCGGTATGCGCGATGGCGGTCTCGACCTCGATGTCCAGATTGCGCAGAAATTCGGAGATGTAGGCCGCGGTCTCGAACTCGCGATTGGACAATTCGGGGTTGGCATGGAAATGGCGACGCCACTCCACGACCCGCTCGAACAGGGCTTCGCTGCCCTCGTCGATGTAGTCATGCCAGTCACCGTGACTTGTCGTCGACAGAATACATAAGATCAGGAACAGGGCGACGGAACGCAATCGGTCCACAGGCAATTCTCCATGATGGTTGTGACGGCTTGTCGCCATTCTCGCCCCGGCAATGCCTGGTTGCAAATTGCGCTGTTGTCAGCTGAGATCTCTGATCAGCAATTCCGTGTTCCAGAGCCGGCTATAACGACCTGAGCTTTTCGATCTGGGCGCCCAGTTCGTTGACGGTGGCCTGGTGGTCGGCCAGCCGTTGTCGCTCCTTGGCAACAACTTCGTCGGGCGCGTTGGCGACGAAGCGTTCATTGGCGAGCTTCTTCTCGACGTTTTCCAGGCCCTTCTGTTCACGTTCGAGTTGCTTGCCCAGTCGGGCCAGTTCCTCGGCGACATCCACCACGCCGGCCAGCGGGATCAGCAGGCGCATGTTGCCTGCAAGAGTCACTGCACAGTCAGCG
>JBLRWT010000646.1:0-1497 GCA_047921095.1 Wenzhouxiangella sp.
CCGGGGCTGATGCGTATTTTCGAGTTGAACGGCACTGGTGTCGGCGACGATTTTGAAGACCATGTCGATGTCCAGTCATCGTGGTTCGACTTCGGCAGGCATCTGACCATTCAGGGTGAGCGCATTTTTGCATCCGGATTTCTCTTTGGTAACAGTTCGCAGGAGATTTACCGTATCGGACTGTTCGAGGCCGATGCCGGGCAGTGGGGCTTGCAGCGCACCCTTGAAACCGGGCCGGGGCAGTACTACGAGACAAGTCTTCATCATCAGTTTGTTGCCAACGAATCAGCGATATATGGCCTGAAAATCGAAGACCGTGGTCAAGGGATCGTAGAAGATCTGCAGTGGATTGCCTGGCCCATCGATGCGGGCACCATTGCTGCTGATTACGTCGTCCTTGGCGATCGTGAATCATTGGACTTGCCTGAATGGGACGGGCGTGACCGGCTCGGCGGCATGCTGGTTCATGACGACGTCATGTTGATTGGCGACACCAGCCGAGGCTTTCACTCAGCCGGCGCCGTTGTACGAGTCGTGCTGGTCGATCTTCTACTCGAAAGGCGAGCTGACATATCGCCACCGCTGTCGGCATTGGTACGATCGCTGGGCGCCAGCCTGGCGGCAGGGAATGGTCAGCTTGCCGTCGGTGCGCCTGGGTGGTGCCGGGTTTATCTGCTACGGGAGGGGGAAAGTCAGCCATTCCCGATCAACTCGCCCAGGGCCCTGGATAGCTGCGGCGGTTTCGGCGGCCAGGTTGCATTTCATGAAGACCGTCTCGTGGTCGGTGCCTCGTTCGAATCGCTGGAAGCATTCCAGTCCGGCGCAGTGTATGTCCTGAATCCGACTGACGGCACGGTTTTGCAGACCTTGACGCCGCAGGTGCCGGAAGGGCTGACTCGCTTTGGCCGTCAAGTACTCACGCACGATGATCGGCTGTTGATTGTCGGTGCCGAGATCGCGGTTTATGAGTGGTCTGGATCGAGTTACGTTCTGATTCAGCAATTGCCTATCGTCGTCCCCGGCGGCTTCGGGCAGGGTTCTTCTTTCGATACACTTGGTGCAACCGTTGTGCTGGCTGCCTACAGCAACTTCATGGGCAGTGTCGAAGTACTGGCCTGGAATGGTGCTTCCTATGACCAGCCTGAAGCGCCGATCCAGGAATTCTCGTCTCAGTTTGGCAGTGGCCTGCTATTGGTCTCCGGCAATCGCTTGTTGATCTCCAGTCCGTCGGAGCGAAGATTGAGAGACTATCGATTCAATGGAACGGAATGGACGGAGACCAACAGCATCTGGGGATTCCAACCGGGTTTTGGAGTGACCATGGCCCGGACACCTTGCGGAATTCTCGTGGCCGACAGTGGCGGATTGTCCCGTTTCAGACAGATCGGAGATATACCAGGCAACGGTCTGCGGCTTGACTACCAGGAGTTGCCGTTGTTCCCCACGTATCCGGGCTCTGTGAATCTGATCAACTTCGATGGAAGAGATTACCTCGCC
>JBLRWT010000647.1:0-1481 GCA_047921095.1 Wenzhouxiangella sp.
GCGCCGCCTGGCTTTCGACCGCTTGCGCGACAAGGAGGCGGTTGGCAAGTTGTTCAGCGAAATCGCGCCGCGCTATGCGCAGCGTCCCGGTGGCTACCTGCGTATCCTCAAGTGCGGGTTCCGCGCCGGCGATAACGCACCGATGGCTTATGTTGAGCTGGTTGATCGGCCGGGTGCGCCCGGCAATGAATCAGCTGACTGATTCCGGTACGTTTTGACCGGAGGTTCAGGAAAGCCCGGCCCCCGTGCCGGGCTTTTTCTATTCTAGGCGTCGTCGGCTACAATGGCGACCAGACTTCACGCACCGGCCACCGTTCATGCGATCGCTCCTTGTCATCTTTGCCAGCCTGACCATCATGCTGCTGGGCCTGTTCGGGACCGCAGCGATTCTTCTTGACGAAGGTCGGGTCAAATCACTGGTTGCCCGGCATATCGAGAATCACACCGGTCATCGTGTCGAAATTCAAGGTGCGCTCAAGCTCCGGTTTTTCCGGAGGATGAGCTTGAGTGCAGAACGGGTTGTGCTTGCGAGGCCCGATGTCGTCGAAGGTCCGGCATTTTTCACATCCGACACGCTGGACATGGAGCTTCGTCTCTTGCCTCTGATTCTCGGCAGGGTAGATGCCACCGAGGTTCGATTGGGTGGGGCGAGGATCAACTATGCTTCGGAGCCGTCTGAAATCGAGCCGGGTGTTGCAAACAGCCGGCACCAGCTTGAAGGGCCGAGCACCCTTGATGACATCGTCGTTACCACGGGCGCCGGCAACGGGAAAGATCGAGAGACGCTGGAGATCGATCAGGTGATTCTGAGCGACTTTGCCTTTGGTGAGCCCTTACAGTTTGCCTTTCGCGGCAACATTGGTGAACCCGGGTTGTTTGAGGAGGTTGAAATCAATGGTCTGATGGTGCTCAACCCGGCGGGCCAGATGCGCTTGTCCAATATGCGAATGCAGGGGTCGCTGGGCGACGGTCTTTACAAGATCGGGATGCTGGGTAATGCAACCTTCGCCGTGAGTCCGCATCTGCACTTGTCAGTCGATAGTGGGCGTCTGACAGTGAACGATCAGAAATTCGAGTTGGACATGGAATACAGTGGAACGGCGCGGCCGTATTTTTCCGCGAACCTGGTTGCCAGGTCGCTTGAGGTTGAAGTGTCGGATATCCTGGGCTTCCTGGCGTCCTTGCCCTACGAGGCGGAAGATTCGCCCGTCTTGACCGCCCTGAGGGGTATGGATTTCGACGCGTCCGTAAAGGCCGATCAGATTGCTCGAACGGGAATGATGCTCAGTGACGTCACGTTCCTGGCTTCTGGCGTCAGCGGTCGAGTGCTGGTCGAGACCATGCAGGCTGGAATCCCTGGCGGTTATGTGACTGGAAATGGCGAGCTCGATCTGAGGCAGCCAGGGCCGCGCTGGCAGATCGCCACGCAGTGGGAGGTTACCAGTCTTGCGCGGTCCCTGGATGCCTTGTTGCTGGACTGG
>JBLRWT010000648.1:0-1466 GCA_047921095.1 Wenzhouxiangella sp.
CGGCGAAAAAAGCGGCGAACTGGCCCCGATGCTCGAACACGCCGCCGATATCCAGGAACGCGAACTTCAATCAGCCACCACCATCCTGCTGGCCGTGATGCAGCCGATGCTGATTCTGCTGGTCGGCCTGATGGTGCTCTACATCGTCCTGGCCATCATGTTGCCGATTCTCAGCATGAGCCAGTTGCTGGCATGATGGGTATTCTCATGACTTCTTTTGTTTCTTCCGGCTTTGTCCGTCGGGGATGCAACCCCGACCTACGGCACCCTGTCATCCCGGCCGCAGCGAAGCGGAGAGCCGGGATCTCGAGGTCGAGGGCTGGGTGGCGTGCTGCACTTGGGGGATCCCGGATCGAGTCCGGGATGACAAGTGACAGGATTTTCCGTCTTGAGTCCTTCCTCTCCCGTCTCCCCTCTCCCCCTTTTCGGTTCCCCTTTTACCTTTTACCTCTTACCTTTTCCCGCTTTCAGCCATGATCACCTTCGAACACGTCGCCAAACGCTACCCCGGCGGGATCCAGGCGCTGGGGGATGTCAACTTTTCCCTGGCCAAGGGCGAGCTGGCCTTTTTGACCGGGCATTCGGGAGCGGGCAAGTCGACCCTGCTGCGACTGATCGCGTTGCTGGAGCGACCGAGTCGCGGGCAAGTCTTGTTCGAGGGTCGCAACGTCAGCAAGCTGGCCCGGCGCCAGATTCCCTACCTGCGCCGGCGCATCGGTGTGATCTTCCAGGACCACCGCCTGCTGTCCGACAAGCGCGTGTTCGACAACGTCGCTCTCCCGCTGATGATCGCCGGTTTGTCCTACGGCGAGATCCAGCGCCGGGTGCGGGCCGCGCTGGACAAGGTTGGCCTGCTCGACAAGGAGCGGATGTATCCGCCGATGCTCTCCGGCGGCGAGCAACAGCGCGTCGGCATCGCCCGCGCCATCATTGGCAAGCCGCCGCTGTTGCTGGCCGATGAGCCCACCGGCAACCTCGACCCGGACATGTCGGCCGAGTTGATGAACTATTTCCTGCAACTGAACGAGCTGGGCATGACCGTGCTGATCGCCAGCCATGATCTTGAACTGATTCGCCGGCTCGACCGCCGCGTGCTTGTTCTCAAGGGCGGCGAAATGATCGACGACATGCCATCGCGGGCTCCATCGCCTGCCCCATCGAGTACCCCATCAAGTAACCAGGAAGCGCCCCATGGGGCGTAGCACGAAAAGAGGGTACGAGAACCTGCCCGGCGCGGCCGGCCTGCGCGCCTGGGCCAGGCGACACGCTTTCAGCCTGTTGTCCTCCCTGGGTTCTCTCACGCGCCAGCCGATTGCCTCGAGCATGACGGTCGTGGTGCTGGGCGTGGCGCTGACGCTGCTTTTGATCGACATCATCGCATCGCTGGCCCTGTCGGGCAGGCTGCGCGGGCCGCGCGCGGATGTACCCGCTGCGCTGCTGCTGGCGCTGTTTCTGGCGGCACCGGC
>JBLRWT010000649.1:0-1463 GCA_047921095.1 Wenzhouxiangella sp.
GTATGTACCGATCATTCGGTGCTCGGCTGCGACTTCTATGTCATGCAGCGGCTGGAAGGCATCATCTTGCGAGCCAACCCGCCCAAGGGTCTGGAACTGGACAAGAATCAGGTGCAGACCCTGTGCCGCAATGCGATAGACCGACTGATCGAACTTCACCAGGTGGATGTGGCGGCAGCCGGGCTGGATTCACTCGGCAAAGGGCAGGGCTACAACAGGCGCCAGATCGAAGGCTGGTCCACCCGCTTTGGCAAGGCAAAAACCTGGAACGTCATGGCCGGGCGCTATGTCATGGACTGGCTGGCCGAGCGCATCCCCGACGAAATCGCCGTTTGCCTGATCCACGGCGACTACCGGTTCGATAACCTGGTTCTGGATGCCGGCGATCCTGAGAGAATCATCGGCGTCCTCGACTGGGAACTGGCCACGCTGGGCGACCCGTTGATGGACCTGGGCAATTCCATGGCCTACTGGGTCCAGGCTGACGACGATCGCTATTTCCGCGGATTCCGGCGCCAGCCGACTCACCTGCCGGGCATGATGACGCGCGCCGAGGTGGTCGATTACTACTGCGGTCAGACCGGTCTCCGACCCGACAACTGGGCCTTCTACGAGGTTTACGGCTTGTTCCGGCTGGCCGTGATCGCCCAGCAGATCTATTACCGATATCACCACAAACAAACGCGCAACCCGGCTTTCAGGCATTTCTGGGTCGCGGTCAATTACTTGCTCTGGCGCTGCCGCAGGATCATCAAGAAAACATGATCGGCACCCGGCGCAAACTTCTTCATGGTGACGCATTCACTCCAACTGGTACAAAATGTGTTGAACGGAAAATACGGAGATAATGTCATGAGCGAACCGAAATTCAGTCCGGGACAGGTTATCCACCACAAGAAGTACGATTATCGCGGCGTAGTCGTCGATGTCGATCCGGAATTCGCCGGCACCGAGGACTGGTACGAGCAGGTCGCCACCAGCCGGCCGCCGAAAGACCGCCCCTGGTATCACGTGCTGGTCCACGACGCCGCACACGCGACTTACGTGGCCGAGCAGCATCTGGAAGAGGAACCGTCGAACCGGCAGATCCAGCACCCGGCGCTGGGGCAGTTCTTCGATACCTTCATCGACGGTCGCTACAAACGCAGCCTGCACTGACCTGCCTATATTCAACAGGCTCGGGGCATTAGAGCAGAAGCGAGCCAGCAGTCTTGAGCGGATCACCACCGGTCTCGACGGTGTCCATGGGTGCCCCGTCAAGCGAGTAGCGCCGGTTGCGCACCAGAATCTCGAGTTCGGATATCTTTTAATCACTACGCGAGTTCTGGTAAATTGCAGCCAAGTTCTCGTAAAAACAGGCGGCGTCGCCAATGAACAAGAAAACACTTATTCTCCTGGCCGCTCTGGTCGTCCTGGTCCCGGCTACCATCTGGTTCTTCGGCGACAACGAGTTGAACGACGGC
>JBLRWT010000650.1:0-1454 GCA_047921095.1 Wenzhouxiangella sp.
CTCAATCAGGCCGCTTTGGGTGGAATCCGGACTTTGCTTGGACATGACGTTAACCAGACCTTGGGCTTTTAGCGAGCGGCTAGTGTACCCCGTCGTTAATTCTGTAACTTTCAGCGAGTCGGAAAGCGCTTAGCTGCAAGGCAGCGCTCGCAGGGAATGCTTATTGCCTTTCCAAGAGCGATAACGCCGCAGATGAGCGCTTTCCGGCTCGCCCTTCGGGAGTGCGTCTGAGTCGACAACTCGGCGTTGCGAACCTTGTAAAGGGCTGGCCATTCACTGCGGTTCGCGCCTTGATTTGTCGACTCAGTCACACTCTGAAAGTTACAGAATTAACGACGGGGTACACTAGATAGCAATGCTCGGGCGGAATGATGTCGGGCAGGTCTTCCTGGGTGATGGTCAGTTCGGTGCCACAGGACACCGCCTTGAACTCGAACGTCATCTTCATCTCGCCAGGCAGGTTCGGATCGTCGAAAGTATCGGACGACACGATCCGCTCATTCGGAACCAGCTCAAGATACTTCCCACCAAAGGAATGGACCGTGCCGGTGCCGAAATTGACGAAGGACATCCTGTAACCGCCACCGACGGTCGCATCGAGATGATGGACCTGCGCGGTGAACCCGTAGGGCGCATTCCACTTGACGATGGCATCGGGCTCGAGAAACGCCCGGTAGACCCGCTCGGGCGGGGCGGTGAGTATGCGATGAATCCGGATGGTATTGGGCATGGTTGCCTTTCCTTGAATTTGTGAACAGTCATCTACTGGTCGAACGAACAATCGCAACTTCGACCATTTTCTATCCGCAATCCGCTTCGCTCAACCCGCCCTTTGCCACGGCGCAATCACCAGGACGATGCCGGCAAGAATGACACTACCGGCCAGCGCCACTCGCAAAGACAGCGGTTCGGACAGCAGCAATACGCCCGCTACGGCCGTGATGACAGGAACCGAAAGCTGGGCTACGGCGGCCGTGCGATTGCGGATCAGGGCCAGGGCGGAATACCAGATCACGTAGCCCAGGCCGGAGGCCAGCGCGCCAGAGATCACGGCCAGCATCAGTCCGGCGCCATCCCAGCTTGCCCTGGGCCAGAGAATCAGCGCCAGGGCCAGCGCAGGAATCGCGGCCAGGATGAAATTCAATGCCGTGGCCCTGGTGGGATCACCGGCGGACTTTGCGCGCAACGTATAGACCGCCCACGCCATCCCGGCCAGCATCATCAACAGCGCAGGCCCTGGCGGCGGCCGGGCCAGCCCCGGAAGCAACAACCAGACCAGGCCACCCAGGGCAAGAGCGAATCCCAGCCAGGCCCACCTGTTCAGCCGCTCTCCTCGAAAAAGCGCCCAACCCACCATGCTCACCTGGACCGCACCGAACAGAAGCAGCGCACCGGTGGCCGCGGTCAACGACACATAAGCCAGCGAAAACGCCAGGGCATAAACGAACAGGGCC
>JBLRWT010000651.1:0-1449 GCA_047921095.1 Wenzhouxiangella sp.
ACTTGGCTCAACGCCGGGCTGGCTCCGTTATCGCTTGCCGCGCCGGTTCCGGCGCCGTCACCAGAAACCCGTCTGCATCGGCCAGAAGCAGGTCTGGTTTCTGCTCGAGTTTCTGGGCGGCGATGATGCCTTCCAGCTCGACGCTGTCGCCCAACCGGAGTTTGAAGAGTATCGCTGGGTCGATTTCTGGTACCCGGCGCGCAACGTCATTCCCTTCAAGCGCCGGGTTTATGTCCGGGCGCTGAAACACCTGGAGGCATTTCTTCCCGATCAGGTCAGGGTCTCGACGTAAGTGGACCTGATCAGTGCAGCCATCCTGCTGTTCGTGGTCATGGACCCGCTCGGCAGCATTCCGATCTTTTTATCGGTGCTGGACAAGGTCGAGCCGGAAAGGCTCGGCTTATGGTCGCTGGCCGTATTGTTGGCGTGGGCGGCCAGCGCCGTGATTCTGCTGGCGGCGCCGCAACTCAAGCGACTTCTTGGCCAGCGTGGCCTGATCGCAACCGAACGCCTGATGGGCATGCTGCTGGTGGCCATTGCCGTGCAGATGTTTCTGGAAGGCGTGGCAAAATTTTTAGGAGATCGTGTATGAAGTATGCAGTTTCTGTTCTGGCCCTGATGTTGACGATGCCGGTCGTGGCCGAGCATTTTTCCGATGAGGATCTGGCCGTTGCCCGTGAACTTCGCGAGCGCGCCTTGCAGCGTGATGGCGGGTTCGAAATCGTCGAGGATCTGACCACGCGCATTGGCCCGCGCATGGCCGGCACCGAGGCCGAGGCGCGCGCGGTGGCCTGGGCCGAGGATTTGCTCAATGACATCGGCTTCGATCGAGTCTGGCTTGAGCCAGCCACATACCCGACCTGGACACGTGAGCATGAACGTGTGCGAGTGACTGCGCCGGTCGAGCAGGACATGGAAGCCCTGGCCATCGGGTTCTCACCGGCGACGTCAGCCGGAGGCATCGAAGCCGAGGTGGCCATGTTCGACGACATGGCGGCACTGGAAGCGGCCGAGGCGGCCGATGTCGAGGGCAAGATCGTTTTCATTCGCAACCGCATGACCCGGACCCGCGACGGCTCCGGTTACGGACCGGCCGTGCAGGCTCGCTCGCAGGGTGCCATCATCGCTGCCGAGATGGGCGCCGCGGCGGTCATCATCCGCTCCATCGGCACCTCGACCAATCGTTTTGCCCACACCGGTGGCATGCGCTTCGATACCAGCCAGCGACGTTTGCCGGCCGCGGCCATTTCCAATCCGGATGCCGACCAGCTCGAACGCCTGATCGCATTGGGTGAGCCGGTCCGCATGGCGATCGAGATATCGGCGCAAAAGTCGGAGGCCCATACCGGCCATAACGTCATCGCTGAAATCACCGGTGCCGTTTCTCCTGAAAAGATCGTCGCGCTGGGCGCCCACCTTGATTCCTGGGACGTAGGCACCGGGGCGCTG
>JBLRWT010000652.1:0-1442 GCA_047921095.1 Wenzhouxiangella sp.
ATTAGGGTCGGCCCGGGGCCGACGGGGGAAAGGTATAAAGGTGAAAGGTGAAAGGTTAAAAAAAGGGAGACGGGAGAGGGAGAGGGAGAGGGAACCCAGCCCCACCGCATAATTGCTGTCATCCCGGACTTGATCCGGGATCTCCCAAGTCCACAGCCTGGGAGTCGACCGCAAGTTCGAGATCCCGGCTCTACGCTTCGCTCCGGCCGGGATGACACTGGAGGAAGGAGGCAAGCGGGAGGACGTGAGACAGGAGCGGGACGAGAAGGGAGAGGGAAATCAGGCGTTGATTTGGGCGAGTTGGTGGAGGATGGCGGCGGTGGCGCCCCAGATTGGGCGGGTGCCGTATTTCATGGACCAGACTTCGAAGGTGAATCCGTTGCGGGTGATCTCGTGGCGGCGGTAGCTGGAGGGATCCAGGGCGTGGTCCAGCGGCAGCAGGAAGACTTCGCTGACTTCGGAAGGACACGCACTGAGGGTCACCGGCTGATCGATTCGGCCGACGACGGGGGTGATGCGGTAAGCCGTGATGGTGTCGAACCGATCGAGGAATCCGAGTAATTTCACCCCGCCGGGAACGATCCCGACTTCCTCGCTCGCTTCGCGCAAGGCGGTCTGGACCGGGAACACTTCGGAGCCTGACGGCCCGCCGCCAGGCAAGGCGACCTGACCAGCGTGCTTGATCATGGTCTTGCTGCGAACGGTCAGAATCAGCGAAGGTTCTGGTTTCATCACGATTGCAACCAGAACGGCAGCCGGACGCGGATGCCAGGCGCCCTCCGGTGGGCGAAAGCCTCTTACTGGAAGCGAATCGGGAGAAACATCGAGGTCATGCAGCGATGCCGAGAGGGCATCGACGACATCAGTCATCGGCAAACAGGCTTTGCGCCCGTTCGGGCAATTCCTTCATGATCTTCCTGCGCTCGGCAACGCTGAAACCCAGCCAACCCGCGATCTCGCTCCCGGTGCGAAAGCAGCCGATACACAAGCGATCGGGACCCAAAGTGCAGGTCCCGATGCAAGGTGATTCAATTTGAGGCAGTGGTGATGCAGCCTCGGCCATATCAGCCGCCGGGTGCCTGTGCTCCGCCTTCGAAGCCTTCAGGCTCGCCAATCTGAACCAGGCGGATGTCGAACTGCAACGCCTCGTTGGGGCCAATCATGGGCGGATCGCCACGAACACCAAAGGCCAATTCAGGCGGCAGAAAAACCTGCCACATGGCACCTTCGCGCATCAGGGGCAGCACTTCCTGCCAGCCTTCGATGACGGAGTTGACCTGGAAAACGGCCGGCACGCCACGACGGAAGGAGCTGTCGAACTCGCGGCCATCGATCTTGGAGCCCCGGTAGTGCACGGTCACGACATCGGACAGTCCTGGACGCGAACCATCACCTTCTTCGATGACGCGGTACTGGATACCGCTGGGCAAGGCCACGATGCC
>JBLRWT010000653.1:0-1432 GCA_047921095.1 Wenzhouxiangella sp.
CCGGCCCTGGAACTGTCCAGGGTCGGGAAGTTTCGTTCTATCCAGCATGAGATTCCTCCACTCGGCCATGCAATGAAGGGTTAGAGGCCTTTGGCGATGCATTAACACGGTATTATGTGCATTGTTTGCCATTTGATGACTCATGTCTAAAAAAGACCCAAAGGCCCAGCCGGAAAACAACGGCGATCTTGCCTTCAGCGACCTCGGTCTGCCCGACTCGCTACTCAAGGTTCTGGCTGAGCTGGGCTACGAAGCCCCATCTCCGATCCAGTCGAAAACCATACCGATTCTGCTTTCGGGCAGCGACCTGGTGGGTCAGGCCCAGACCGGGACCGGCAAGACGGCCTCCTTTACGCTGCCGCTGCTGACGCGGCTGGCACGCGGCCGGGCAAGGGCACGAATGCCGCGCAGCCTGGTGCTGGCGCCGACGCGCGAGCTTGCCATTCAGGTGGCTGAAGCCTTTCATCGCTATGCCGCTCACATTCCGGGCTTTCACGTTTTGCCAATCTACGGTGGCCAGGCTTATGGTCCGCAGTTGGCCGGCCTGCGGCGTGGTCCCGATGTGGTGGTCGGCACACCGGGCCGGGTGATCGATCACATCAAGAAGGGTACGCTGGACTTGAGTGGCCTGAGCACGCTGGTGCTCGATGAGGCCGACGAGATGTTACGCATGGGCTTTATCGATGATGTCGAGCATGTCCTGGCGCAGATGCCGGACAATGCCCAGATCGCTCTGTTTTCGGCCACCATGCCAGAGCCGATCCGGCGCATTGCCCAGCGCTACCTGAAAGATCCGCAGGAAGTGACCATCCGGTCGAAAACCACTACAGCGGCGTCGATCAACCAGCGTTACTGGCTGGTCAGCGGCATGCACAAGCTTGATGCGTTGACCCGGATCCTTGAAGTCGAGCCGTTTGACGGCATGCTGGTTTTCGCACGCACCCGCATCGCCACTGAAGAACTGGCCAACCGACTCAATGCCCGTGGCTTTTCGGCCGCGGCACTCAATGGCGATGTGCCTCAGAACCAGCGCGAGCAGATTGTCGAAAAGCTCAAGAAGGGCGACATTGACATTCTGGTAGCGACCGATGTGGCCGCGCGCGGGCTGGATGTCGAGCGCATCAGCCATGTGGTCAACTACGATATCCCTTACGACACCGAAGCCTACGTTCATCGCATCGGCCGAACGGGACGCGCCGGTCGGGCCGGCCAGGCGATCCTGTTCGTGGCCCCGCGCGAGCGCGGCATGCTCAAGGCCATCGAACGAGCGACCCGCCAGCCCATCGAGGCCATGGGCGTGCCGTCTGTCGCCGATGTCAACGAACAACGCGTGGTCCGGTTCAAGGCGGCCGTGGTCGGCGCGCTGGAAACCGAAGAGTTGGATATCTACCGTGAGGTGGCCAAGGCCTGCCAGGCCGAGACCGGCGCGGAG
>JBLRWT010000654.1:0-1432 GCA_047921095.1 Wenzhouxiangella sp.
ACTCACGCCCCGCCGGCGGACACGCTGCTCGGCCCGGGGGCAGACACGTCATTGTCAGCGCTGCAGGAGCGAGCCCGACAGCGCGAGCACGGCGGGGTCGGGAGCCTGGCCTGGCACCCGGACGGTTCAGCCGTCTATTACGTGCTCGAAGGCGAGTTGCGGCGCGTTGATGCCAATGGTGGCACCTCGACTGTGGTCGGCCCCGGTGGCAGCCAGCTCGCAGTTTCTCCCGACGGGCGCTACCTTTCCATGCTGCGAGGCGGCGATCTTTGGCTGCTGGATATCGCCAGCCACGATTTGCTCCGGGCCACTGAGCTCGGCCTCTCCGGCATCGGCACCGTGGCCATTGGCGCCTACGTCCGCCCCGACGCCTACATCGGCCGCTACCGTTGGTCCCCGGACAGCCGCTCGATCGCTTTCGAATTCATCGATCAGCGCGAAGTCCGGCGCGTGCCGTTTCCGAGCTACCTGCATGACGAACCGCTGCTCCACGAGGTTCGACGGCCGTATCCCGGCGACACTGATCTGATGCGGAAACTGGGTATCCTTGATCTGGCCGCGCTCGATCTGGCCAATGCACGACTGGAGTGGATCGGCCTCGAGGCGGTCAACCGGCGCCTGATCCTCGAGTTCGAATGGGCGCCCGACAGTGAGCGGCTGCTGGTCATGCAGGGTGCGGACGTGGCCGAAGAGCGCTGGATCCATATTGCCAACCTGACCGAAGGCTCTTTGGACACGGTATGGCACGATCAGCGGCCGAACAGGGTTTATCCGATCTTCCGCGCCCGCTGGAGCGGGGACGGCGAGCACATCCTGTTCATTGGCGACCACGAAGCGTTTTATCGCCTCTATGCCCTGGACCCCGCCGGCGGCACGCCCGTGCGGCTGACTGGCGATTTCGACATCGCCGGCGATCGCTCTGCAGCCTGGATGGAGATCGAAGCCAACGGTGACATCCTCTACGTGTCCAGCGAGCACAGCCCTTACGAGCGTCACATCTACCGGCTGTTCGTCGACGATGGGCGCACCGAGCGGCTCAGCCACATGCCCGGCGTCCACCAGCCAGCGCTTTCACCGGATGGCCGCCATCTGGCTCTGATGACCTCCAACGACACCACGCCGACCGAGCTGTACTGGCTCGATATTGGCGCCGACGGCACCGAGAAGGAGCGACGCATCACCCACTCGCCATTGGCGGAATTCGACCAGTACGACTGGATCGAGCCGCGCTACGTGAGCTTTCCCAGCCGCATCGACGACTTCACCATCCACGCGCGCATCATCGAGCCGCCAAATTTTGATCCCGAACGACGCTATCCGGTGATCTTCGGCAGCATCTACTCGAACACCGTGCTCAATTACTGGAACCCCGATCGCCCGACCTCCCTGCTGCAGCAGCAGATGGCCCTGGCCGGTGACTACATCACCGTGC
>JBLRWT010000655.1:0-1414 GCA_047921095.1 Wenzhouxiangella sp.
GGAAATGCGCTACGAGAATGAAAATATCTGGCTGACCCAGAAGATGATGGCGACCCTCTATGACGTCTCGGTGCCCGCCATCAATCAGCACCTGAAACGCATTTTCGCCGACAACGAACTCGAAGAAGAGGCAGTTATTAAGCAGTACTTAACAACTGCCGCCGACGGCAAGAACTACCGGGTCAAGCACTACAACCTCCAAGCCATTATCGCCGTCGGTTTCAAGATCGAGAATGAGCGGGCGGTGCAGTTCCGCAAATGGGCCAACCGGATCGTCAAGGATTACACCATCCAGGGCTGGACCATGGATGTGGAACGCCTCAAACGCGGCGGTAACCTGACCGATGAGTTTTTTGAGCGCCAACTGGAAAAAATCCGGGAGATCCGGCTTTCCGAGCGCAAGTTCTACCAGAAAATCACCGACATCTACGCCACCGCGCTCGATTACGACCAGACCGCCACGGCCACCAAGCGGTTTTTCGCCGCCGTGCAGAACAAGATGCACTACGCGATCCACGGTCAGACAGCGGCGGAGGTGATTGTGGACCGAGCCGATCACCGCAAGGAAAACATGGGCCTGACCCATTGGGAAGGCGCACCCCATGGGAAAATCCATCGATACGATGTCGCCATAGCCAAGAATTATCTCTCTGAATTCGAACTGGCGCAGATGCAGCGCATCGTCTCAGCCTATCTCGACATGGCAGAGCTTCAGGCCATGCGCAAAATCCCCATGACCATGGAAGACTGGGAAAAACGGTTGGCGGGCTTCCTGAGACTCTGGGACCGGGAGATTCTTCATGACGCGGGAAAAGTATCGGCAGAGCTGGCCAAAACCCATGCCGAAAGCGAATACGAAAAATACCGCATCGTGCAGGACCGGTTGTTTGAAAGTGATTTCGACCGAATGGTAAAGCAGATCGAATCCGCCGGAGAGGGAAAACCGGAGAAAGAATAAACGGCCTACTTGGGGGCTGACTTGAGGGCTGACTTGGGGGGTGAAACTTGCGACAAACTCGCGACACGGCATGCGACATGCCCTGGCTCAGCGATCAAGTACCGACCAAGTAACCGATCAAGTAAATTTCTGAAAGTGAGTTTATGACGCATCCTGCCTTCCAACGATATATCGGTATCGACTACTCCGGCGCGGAAACCCCGGATTCCAGTCTGAAGGGACTTCGGGTTTACGAGGCGAGCCGCGAGTCCTTGCCGGTAGAAGTGGAGCCGCCGCCCAGCCCGCGCAAATACTGGACCCGGCGCGGCCTGGCGGAATGGCTGGCGGAGCGGTTATCCGGGGATGTGCCGACCATCGTTGGTATCGACCACGGTTTTTCCTTTCCCCTGCGGTATTTCGAGGTTCACCACCTGGAACCGGATTGGCCGACCTTCCTCGACGATTTCCAGAAGCACT
>JBLRWT010000656.1:0-1408 GCA_047921095.1 Wenzhouxiangella sp.
CCCCTGGTGTCACCAGCAGCGCATTCTCGCCATCGGCCGCATATTCATTCACACCGCCCGCATTCGAAAGCACACACGCCGCGCCGCAGGCCATGGCCTCCAGACCGCAGCGGCCGAATCCCTGAAAATCGGACGTATCGATGAATACATCCGCCCTCGAATACATCTCCGCCATCCGGTCCATGTCCTGGACCACACCCATGTCCCTGAACGCGAAGGGAATGTCCTGATCGGCCAGATCGCGCGAGCCGAACAGGATGATTTCACTTTCCGGGTACTTCTGCCGAATGATGGAAAGCGCTTCCACCAGCACCGGAAAACCGCGGTAGGCCGTGCCCGGCCGCGCCATCGCCATGATCGTCGGTCTGGTGCGTTCCACATCGCGCCGGTAGAACCGCCCCAGGTCCATCCCGAGCCGGATCTTGTGGCTGTCGAAGCCGTCCTCGGCAAGCTTTCCCCGCAACCAGTCCGATTTGACAATCCGATTGGGCAACAGACCAAAGGTCTCTCGCACACGCTGCCTGGCCTCAGGCTGCGATTCGGGAAAAAACCAGGGCTCGTAGTCCTGCAGAAAATATGCCCCGTGGGCGGCGCGGCCCCGCTCGACCAGATCCGCCACCCAGGGTGCCGTTTTCCACAGCGTCGCCACGGCAATATCCGTTTCGGGAAAATTCTCCAGCAGCTCCCTGCGCGAGCGAAACACGATCGGCCTTGTATACAGACGCGTCCAGTCGTGAATCAGCGGATCCTCGAACAACGTGACAATGCGAGCCTCCACGCCCTGCAGGATCAACTCGTTGACGAGCTGGATCACGGACAACACGCCGCCCGCGATGACCATTTCGCTCAGCACATACGTCACCGTCAGGCGATCGCGACGACTTGTGCGCCGAACCGTTTCCGGATCAGCAATCGGTTGGCGATTTCTGAGCGTGCGCACCAGTCCGCGCACAGACTGCTCGACTACACCCACATAATCACGACGGGCCTTCGCCTCCAGCATCGCCCGGGCCGTCTGCCACACCATCGGCTTCGGGTTCCAGCGTCCAGGCAGCGCAAACTCGTCCCGAACAGGCCCCAGCGGATCGGCACGCCGGAATTGCCGAAACTGGCGCCGGTATTCCCGCTTCCAGCGCTTGTCGAAAATCTTGCGGTTGGCCCGATACCGCTCATCGCGATCCGCGAACGAAGCATTGCCTCGGTGATAGACATACACATTGTCGGCCACAACGGTGCGCCACCCGGCACGAACCAGCCGCATGCAAAGATCCGATTCCTCGCAGTAACCGCGCCCGTAGGCCTCATCGAACAGACCAACTTCATCAAGCGCACTCTTGCGCAACAACATGCAAAAGCCGACCCCGGTCACGACATCCGGACAACCTGCGCGCCGCGACGAAAGCGCTTC
>JBLRWT010000657.1:0-1399 GCA_047921095.1 Wenzhouxiangella sp.
GTCACGGTCTGGTAGCATCTCCCCCACAACAAAAAACGGAAATCAGCAATGAATCAACCGTCTCAGCCCGGCACACCACCCGGCGGCAGCTTCTTCGGCCATCCCAAGGGCCTGTACACGCTGTTTTTCCTGGAACTCTGGGAGCGCTTTTCCTACTACGGCATGCGTGCCATCCTGGTGCTGTTCATGGTCGCGGCGCTGGATGCTGGCGGCATGGGCCTGCCCGATGCAACCGCAACCGCGATCTACGGGCTGTACACCGCTGGAGTGTATCTGCTGGCCCTGCCGGGCGGCTGGATCGCCGACCGGCTGATCGGCCAGCAAAAGGCGGTCTGGTATGGCGGCATGATCATCGCCGCCGGCCACTTCAGCCTGGCCGTTCCCGACGATCGCATGTTCTTTCTGGGGCTGATCCTGATCGTTGTCGGCACGGGACTGCTCAAGCCCAATGTCTCGACCATCGTCGGTGAGTTGTATCCGGAAGGCGGTTCGCGGCGTGACGCGGGGTTTTCGATTTTCTACATGGGGATCAATGTCGGCGCCTTCATCGGCCCACTGATCTGCGGCTACCTGGGCGAAGGCATCAACTGGCATTATGGCTTCGCCGCAGCCGGGGTCGGTATGGTGTTCGGCCTGATTCAGTACCGGCTTTCACAGGACCGATTGGGAGAGGCCGGGCTGCACCCGAGCGTGGACGCCACCCTGCCCGGTCATGAACAACGCCAGGCACTGGCATGGAAGAGTGTCTGGGCGGTAGTGGGCACACTGGCGGTATTGATGATCTTGATGATGGGCGGCGTGTTCCGCATCAACCCGGTCGCGATCGCCGGCACGGCCATGGCCATGATCTTCGCCATCGCCGTGCTGTATTTCATCCGCATCCTGTTCTTCGGTGGTCTGGAGGCCGTGCAGAAGAAACAGGTACTGGCACTGGCCGTGCTGTTCCTGTTTTCAGGCCTGTTCTGGTCGGGCTTCGAACAAGCAGGTTCGTCGCTGAACCTTTTTGCCGAACGCTATACGGATCGCGAAATGTTCGGCTGGACCATGCCGGCCTCCTGGCTGCAGTCCATCAATCCCATCTTCATCATTCTGCTTGCCCCGGTTTTCGCCGCCTTCTGGGTCAACCTGGGGCGTCGAAACCTGGACCCCTCCATTCCGGTCAAGTTCGCGCTGGGTCTGGTTCTGTTGGGTGTGGGCTTCGGCGTGATGGCGCTGGCCTCGATCTATGCCGCGCGTGGCGATCTGGTACTGCCAACCTGGCTGATCATGACTTACCTGTTCCATACCATGGGCGAGCTGTGCCTGAGCCCGGTCGGACTGAGCGCCGTGACCAAACTCAGTCCGCGGCGATTTCTCGGCCAGATGATGGGGCTGTGGTTCATTTCGATCGCGCTGGGCA
>JBLRWT010000658.1:0-1396 GCA_047921095.1 Wenzhouxiangella sp.
ATTCGTCCCTATCATCCTCGAAGGTGAGCCCCTTTTGACCGCTGTGCGTTTGTGGTGAGCTTGTTTTTCTTTGGCAATAGCGGGGTTTTGAGGCGGGCTCGGGCACGCCGTTCCGCGATCCATATACAATATCGATCATGAAACGTCAGTTATTCATTGGTGACGTTCAGGGGTGCGTGGTGGCGCTGAAGCAGTTGTTGGACAAGCTGGAGTTTGACCCGGCGAGGGACAGGCTCCGGTTCGCTGGCGACCTGGTCAACCGTGGTGGCCACTCCCTGGACACGTTGCGTCTGGTTCATTCGCTGCGCTCGTCGGCGATGACCGTCCTGGGCAATCATGACCTTCACCTGCTGGCCTACCGCCAGCATTACCCGAAGGTCAAAAAGATCAACCCGGAGTTCGACGAGATCCTGGCCGCCCCTGACTGCGAGATGCTGCTGGACTGGCTGCAAACCCAGCCGTTGATCTGGAAAAGCAGGAAACGTCGGCTGGCGCTGGTCCACGCCGGTGTCGATCCGCGCTGGGGCCCGGATACGGCAGCCGGTCGAGCGCGCGAGATCGAACTGGCACTGGCGCATAATCCAGACCCATACTTCGACCACATGTACGGTGACCGGCCGCGCCGTTGGAAGCCGAATCAGCCTCATTACAGCCGTCTGCGAGCCATCACCAACGTTTTCACCCGCATGCGCTTTTGCGATGCCAGGGGTCGCCTGGAGTTGCAGGCGACCGGCAGCCCGAAGAATGCGCCCCAGGGGTTTCGGCCCTGGTTCGAGCATCTGCACCCCGACTGGGCCGGCTGGACCCTGGTCTTCGGCCATTGGTCGATGCTCGGTCTTTACCAGAATGACCGTGTGATCGGACTGGATTCGGGATGTGTCTGGAGCGGCAGCCTGACCGCCCTCGTCGTCGACGATGAACAGCGCAAACTGGTTTCGGTCGACTGCTCAGCGCGCTCGTCTTCCTAGTCGGTGCCGGTGAGCGATACCTTTGCGAGGCCTTCGGCAGCTGCCATGCGCTTATGGCAGACTAGCCCCTGGTTGTCATCATTCGGGAATCCCACACGATGAGTGAAATCAGAAGAATTGTGGTCGCCGTCGATGGGTCCGAGTACTCACACAAGGCGACCCGGCTGGCCGCTCGGCTGGCCGGTGACCTGGGCGTTTCCCTGGTGTTGTTGCACGTGTTTCCGTTGATGAGCAATGACATCGCGGGTGCCCTCGGAATGAGCCAGGAAGAGATTGAAAGACTTCGTGACCGCGCCGCAGCCGATACTTTCAAACAGGCGCGGTCTCAGCTCAGCCCGAACAGAATCGCCATCGATGAGGTAGCGCTTGTCGGTGATGTGGCTGATGAGATTCTGCGTTATCTCGATAATGCAGGAGATACGCTGATG
>JBLRWT010000659.1:0-1395 GCA_047921095.1 Wenzhouxiangella sp.
CAATTCGCCCAAATGGAACGCGCACCTCGCCGCCAACTACCGTCGGCCGGTAACGCGCGGGCTTGAACTGGTTCTCAACGGTGATATCAATTATCGCGGCAAGGTCGCCAACGAGATTACCGACAGTCCGCAATTGCGCCAGGGCAGCTATGTGCTGCTCAATGCCACGATCGCGCTGGCCGGCATCGACGGGCGCTGGGAACTGCGTGCCGGCGGACGCAACCTGACCGACAAGACCATCATCGTGCAGGGCTTCAACCTGAGCGAATTCCCAGGTTTGGAGACGGCGTTCTTCGGCAGCAGACGCAGCTACGACCTGCGCCTGTTCTATCACTTTTAGGCCGGGACCAGGCACATGGACCAACCCGAAGCGCAGACCCGGGCGCTGCTGGCGCGGCTGGACGAGCTGGCCGGCGGCGCCAGGCCCGATATGCGCGAATTGCCGATCGAGGCCGTGCGCGAGGGCGCTCGCGCCACCTGGCTGGCACTGGCCGGCGATGATGACGCCCGATGTGAAGTCAAGGCATTCGAAATTCCCGGTGGCGGCGCAAATGTTCCGGTGCGACTGTATCGTCCCCTGAACGGGCATGACCACGTGCCGCTGGTGATTTACTTCCACGGCGGCGGCTGGGTCATGGGGGATCTGGACAGCTACGAGCCGCTGGTCAAGGCGCTTTGCGAAGCCAGCGGCGCAGCTTTCCTGTCGGTCGATTACCGGCTGGCGCCGGAACACCGGTTTCCGGCCGCACTTCAGGATGCTGCCGCGGCTGTCGAATGGTCGCACCGGCACGCCCCGGAAATCGGCTGCGATGCCGGACGCATCGGCATCATGGGTGACAGCGCGGGCGGCAATCTGGCGGCGGTCACCGCGCTGGCCGAGCGACGTTCGTCACCGGCCCGCGTGCGGGCGCAATTCCTGATCTATCCGATGCTGGACGTCGCCTCGGCACATGATCGCTATCCGTCCCGGGCGCAATACGGAGACGGTCGGTATCTGCTGGCCAACAGCGACATCGATGCAGTCACTGCCTGGTACCTCGAGGACACGCCACCTTCCGACCCGCGGGTCTCGCCGCTGCAAGAACAGGACCTGACCGGCGCGCCGCCGACCGTGATACTCAGTGCCGGCTTCGACCCGCTGACCAGTGAAGCCGAGCAGTTTGCCGCCCGGCTGGTGCAAGCCGGCGTGGCGTGTCAGCACAAGTGCTTCGAGTACACCATTCACGCATTCCTGTCGTTCGGAGACCTGGACCTGGCCCGGCAGGGCCGACGCTGGCTGGGCCGGAAGATCTCCGAATTGCTATGATCCCGGATTATTCATGACCCGACCTGCTTCGACGCCCCCAGGCCCCGCATCCGCGACGTTTCGCTAGGTCGCGCATCCTCAACGTACAG
>JBLRWT010000660.1:0-1393 GCA_047921095.1 Wenzhouxiangella sp.
CGCAGGCCAGTTCGTTGCAGTTATAGCTGAATGCCGCGGTCGGCGGTTGGTTTGGATCGGGACCCGGGCCGGGATCACCGCCACCGCCGCCGATGTAATCCAGCGCTGCCTGGGCCTGAACCAGGCCGAATCCGAATTCGTTGTTGCGTCCCGGGGTTCCAAGGTCTTCTGCCGAGGCGGCCAGCGCTGCCCGGACTTCGGTTGCGGTCATGTCAGGCGCGTAGCTCCAGACCAGCGCGGCAACGGCGGCCACGTGCGGGGAAGCCATCGACGTACCATTCCAGGCTGCATAGCCGTCAGCGGGAATGGTGCTGAGTGTGGAGACGAAGGCCGAGGCGCCAAGCTGCGTGGCAACCAGGAGTTGGCCGTCTTCCTGGCTCATGCTGACTGCCGGTACGGAAGAGCAGGCGCGGTTCGGGTTGCCACCGCAATCAAGCAGGCCACCGAAGCCGCCGGGCTCGTTGTTGTAGACGATGGCTGCGACGCCACCGCCAGCTTCAACACTGGACACCTTGTCGCTGAAAGTAATCTGGCCACGCTCGCAAAGAACCGTCATACCGGACCAGTTGCCGGCGGACAGGCAAAGACCACCGTCGACCAGGTTGCCCGTCGCCGTCGTCCTGGCTGAACGATCCAGCGGTGAAACCAGGTAGCTGCGGTCCACTTCAACCGCCGCATCGGCGAACGGTGTGGTGCTGAGGACACCGACACCGGGGGCTGACAACTCAACCTGGCTGTTGCGCTGCGAAAAGCTGGCCAGATTCTTGTTGATGTCAATGGCGGCGACCGATACCACGGCATCATATGAGGCCGGATAGCTGAACGTTGTATTGCCATCGTTTCCTGCGGCTGCAATCGACAGCACGCCCTGATCCAGCAAATCCTGGAAGCCTTGTGCTGCCGTGCTGCTGGCTCCACCGCCGCCAAGGCTCATGTTGATCACGTTGGCGCCGGCGTCCTGGCACTCGTAGGCCGCCTGGAGAACGCCAGAGGTAAAGCTCCAACCACACGAACCGGAAGTCCAGTTGTCATCACCAAAGACCTTGACGATGTGCAGGCCGACATTGCCGCCGGGCAGAACACCCAGCACGCCACCACCGTTGGCCAGCGCGGCGATGGTACCGGTCACGTGCGTGCCGTGACCGCAGGGGTCAATGAATGGATCGCCACTGCCGGAGAGGAAACTTGCTGTCACGTTGGCCGACTGCAGATCGGTGTGCCCGATGTGATATCCGGAGTCAATGACACAAATCCTCTGATTTCCTGTGAACTGGTCACTGACCAGATCACCCTGGACCATGGTCACACCAAACGGCACCTCGTCAGCCATGGGATAGACCCGGCTGTCGACTTCGATGTTGATGATGTTCGGGTTGTTCTGCAGGCCTTCCAG
>JBLRWT010000661.1:0-1388 GCA_047921095.1 Wenzhouxiangella sp.
GTACGCCGCGCTCCAGGGCCATTTGCGGGCTGATTCCGGTGATCAGGCAGGCCATCGGGTGCGGCAGAACGTCCCGGGCCGGCTGGCAGTAGACCACGATTGGGTCTTCGATCGGTTCCAGCGAGTCATTGGTCCGCAGTGCGGCAAACTGGGCCGGGCGGTCGCGTCGTGGGTCCGCGCCAAAGGTTTCGAAATCGTGCCAGAGAAAGCTGGGTGTCGTCATGGGGTGCCATTGTAGCGCCACAGTGGGGAACCCGCGCAGAACTGACCGGTCTGATCAGCGCATTTGATGATTTGGCTGGGCGATAATTGGCATGATAATCGGCATACTGTCGCCGGTAAGCAAAAAGTTTATTCGCATTTCGATTCAAACAGGTAAAAGGTAATGACAGAAAAAGCAACGTTTGGTGCGGGTTGTTTCTGGGGTGTTGAAGTTCGATTTCGGGAACTTGATGGGGTAACCGACGCGGCGACGGGCTACATGGGTGGTCACGTGGACTCACCGTCCTATGAGCAGGTCTGCCGCGATGACACCGGCCATGCCGAGGTCGTCGAGGTCCAGTTCGATCCCGCCCGCATCAGCTATGAAACGCTGGTTCGTGAATTCTTCAAACTTCACGATCCCACCCAGGTCAACCGCCAGGGGCCCGACCGGGGCCGCCAGTATCGCTCAGTGATCTTCAGTCATGACGAAGATCAGCGCGCCACCGCCGAGAGCGTTCGCGGAGAACTGGATCAGTCAGGGCGTTATTCCCAGCCTATTGCAACCACCATCGATCCGGCAACCACGTTCTGGCGAGCCGAGGATTATCACCAGCAATACCTGTCCCGGCGCGGTGGGACGTGTGCGATTTGAGGCGGTGAACACCCGATTGCGCTAGCGACGGTGACGACCACTGCTCAGCGCGCCGACAATCAGGAGCAAATGGAGCGATCCCGCATGGATACTGCAGTGAGTGAAACGCCGTGGCAACACGCCACGACTGCAAGAGTATAGGCGCTTTGAAGAGTTTCCCCCGTTTATGTCTCATTCGCCATGGCCAGGCCAGCCTGGGCACGGCCGACTACGATCGATTATCCGAGCTGGGCGAGGATCAGGGTCTGGCATTGGGGGAGCGGATCGGCGCTGAGTACGAGGGGCCCTGGGCGGTCTGGAGTGGCACGCTCAAGCGCCAGCGCCAGACCCTGGAGCGCGTTGCGCCGGGCCGGGCCGGGATCATCGACGCCGCCCTCAATGAGTACATGGTCGACCAACTGGTGCGAAGTGCCGTGGAGCAGGCCGAAGGGCTGGAGCTGACCTTGCCCGGAGAGGAAGCCTTCGCGGACCCGAAAGCCTACCTGGAGACTTTTCTGAACTGGTTTCCGGAAGTGCTTGGCCGTTGGCAGAA
>JBLRWT010000662.1:0-1376 GCA_047921095.1 Wenzhouxiangella sp.
TCGAGATTGCATCTCACGGTGTGGTGATTCTGCAGCCCGGTGGCAAGCATCTGATGCTGAGGCAGCCAAAGAGAGTCATGCGTTCCGGTGATGTTGTGGATATGGTGCTCGTATTCGAATCTGGCGAAGAGCAGTTGATCGCCGTGCAAGTTGATACGCGTTGATTTTTTCTTGTCGCGCCTTGTTCAAGGTGTGCAAGACTTTCAAGGGCAAAAAATAATGAGATATTTTCAAAATACTTTCGGCAGGAACATGATCGTGACCGTGATGGTGATCGCGGCCTCCCTGATCCTTGCATTGAATCCGGTAATGGCCAACGAGCAGGGGGAGGACGAAAGCGAAGGTTTCATGGCAGGTTACCACTACGTGATGCTTGATTCGCCTGTGCCGACCGCTGCGCCGGACAGAATCGAGGTCATCGCGGCGTTTTCCTACGGCTGTCCCTATTGTTTTGACCTGGAGCCCCATGTCATGGCCTGGGAGTCACAGCAAAAAGGCGATGTTGACTTCCAGCGCATGCACGCGGTATGGAACGACACGATGCGTTTTTATGCGCAAGTGTACTATTCCGTCATCAATATGGGCATCACGGATGCAGTTCATATTCCGATCTTCAACACAATTCATGTCAAGCAACAACCGCTTGTTCGTCCCCGTGCCGTAGTGGAATTCATGGTTGGCGCAGGTTTTGATGAGCAGGAGTTCATGCAGCACTTTCGCTCACCGGAAACCCAAGAAGCGGTAGAAACAGCCGCCCGACGGGTGGAACAGTACTCACTTAGCGGCGTGCCACAGTTTGTGGTGAACGGTAAGTACCGGGTCGATCCGGTTCGGGCCGATGGGCGTCGGGCCATGCTGGATGTGGTCGATTACCTGGTCGAAAAAGAACGTGCTCTTCTCGCCGCAAAAAGCGTGGCGGAACTGACGGAATAAACCAAAACCTTGTGATTTGTTGCCCGGGCCTGGCCCGTGGTAGCGCAGGGACGCGGCTAAAACACCCCGCTGGCCTTGAGGGTGCGGTACTGGCTGACCAGTGCACCTGGCAGGGCTCGCGGGGTGATATCCAGGTGGATGATGCCGAGTTGGCGCAGGTGGTGAGTGGCGGCTTTGCGTTGTTCACGGTACATGGATTGCCCAGCCTCGAGCAGGGCCTGGTCGAATTCTGAAGCCTGGTGGGTTCCGTTATAGGATGGTGGCATCTGGCTGATCTGTTCGCGCAGATCGGCAAGGACGACCAGGTGGCGTTGGCGCAGCAAGGCGAGGGCGGGGTGGGGGTCGCCCGCCCGCTCCGGGTAGTGTCGGCGCAGGGTGTGGTCCACGAGCGCGCGCAGGGCGGCCTCGTCGCGGCGGGCGGCGGCGTATTGGAAGGTGCCCAA
>JBLRWT010000663.1:0-1367 GCA_047921095.1 Wenzhouxiangella sp.
ATCAACCTCGCCTCTGAGCGCGCCCGCATCACGATCATCGACGAAGCGGCCATTGAAAAAGCGGTTCGCGCAGTGTCGGATGCCGGCTACGAGGCCCGCACGCTCGACGACGAGGGCGGCGAGGCGGCGCAGGCGGTTGCGGGTTTGAGTACGGGCTTTGAGCTTTGCCTGGACCGGTTTGGCTGGTTTCCCGGCGCGCGGGTGGTGTGGCTGGGTGGCGAGGCGCCGCCCGCGGCGGCTGATCTGGCGACCGGGCTCGGCGGGGCGATGCAGGCGCTTGATCTGAAATTCGATCCCCGGCCGTTCAAGCCACACGTGACCCTGCTTCGACGGGTCAGAAGCCGTCCGGCCATGCCCCGGCCGTCGCCTCTGGCCTGGCAGGTGGGCGAATTTTCGCTGATCGAGTCGATTTCCGGTCAGCCTTATCAGGTTTTGAGAACGTGGCGAGTATGATGGAGGCCTCCCTGCGAGAAATTGCCGCGAGTTGGCCTAGGAAATCGGCTCGACCGGCCATTCTCGCCTTGGCAGCGGCAGGCGCTGTGAGATAATTTGAACATCAATCGCGGTACGTAAAACCGAATCGAACAAGAGGATCAGCATGGTGGATGACAATCGCAAAAAGGCCCTGGCGGCAGCGCTGGGACAGATCGAGAAGCAGTACGGCAAGGGCGCGATCATGCGCATGGGCGATGACGCCCGCAACAAGGACATACCGGTCGTTTCCACCGGGTCGCTGGCGCTGGATCTGGCGCTGGGCATCGGCGGGCTGCCGCGGGGCAGGGTGGTCGAAATTTATGGCCCAGAGTCCTCAGGCAAGACCACGCTCACCCTGCACGCCGTGGCCGAGGCCCAGAAAGCGGGTGGTACAGCGGCCTTTGTCGACGCCGAGCATGCGCTCGATCCGAGCTATGCCGAAAAGCTGGGCGTCAACATCGACGACCTGCTGATTTCCCAGCCGGACACCGGCGAGCAGGCGCTGGAAATCACCGACATGCTGGTGCGCTCCGGCGCCGTCGACATTGTCGTCGTCGACTCGGTCGCAGCCCTGACCCCCAAGGCCGAAATCGAAGGCGAAATGGGCGATTCCCACGTCGGATTGCAGGCACGCCTGATGAGCCAGGCCCTGCGCAAGCTGACCGGCAACATCAAGCGGACCAACTGCATGGTGATCTTCATCAACCAGATCCGCATGAAGATCGGTGTCATGTTCGGCTCGCCCGAGACCACCACCGGCGGCAATGCGCTGAAGTTCTACGCGTCCATCCGCCTCGACATTCGCCGTATCGGCGCGCTCAAGCGCGGTGATGAGGTGATCGGCAATGAAACCCGGGTCAAGGTGGTCAAGAACAAGATGGCGCCGCCATTCC
>JBLRWT010000664.1:0-1359 GCA_047921095.1 Wenzhouxiangella sp.
GGCGCCAGCCGTGATGCTTTCGAGCACATCATCCAGGTGCACGAGTGCGAGCTGAACTCGGTCACCGACAATCCACTGGTCTTTGACGACGGCGACATCATTTCCGGTGGCAACTTCCATGGCCAGCCGCTGGCCCTGACCCTGGATTACGCCGCCATTGCCCTGTCCGAGATCGCCAGCATTTCCGAGCGCCGCACCTACCTGCTGCTCGAAGGCCACGATGGCCTGCCCAAGCTGCTGATGAAAGACACCGGCATCAACTCCGGCTTCATGATCCCGCAGTACACCGCCGCAGCCCTGGTCAGCGAGAACAAGGTCCTGAGCCACCCGGCCAGCGTCGATTCGATTCCCTCGAGCCTGGGCCAGGAAGATCATGTTTCGATGGGCTCGATCAGCGCGCTGAAATTGCTCAGTATCCTGCATAACGTCGAAGGCGTTCTGGCGGTGGAAATGCTCACCGCCGCCCAGGCACTCGATTTCCGCGCACCCCTGCAGCCCGGCCGCGGGGTACGCGCGGCCCACAAACTGATCCGCGAACAGGTTGGCCACGCCGAAGAGGACTACGAAGTCGGCGCAGATATTGACGTCTGCACCCGGCTGTTGCGCTCTGGTGACTGGGTTCAGTCAGTTGCCAGTTCGCTCTCGGGACCAGTTGCCCGGTGACGGTACTGACCAACATCGCCATGCTCTATCGAGTGCCGCCCGACGGCGACCAGCACGAGGTGGATGCCGTCGCCGACGCCGCCCTCGTCTGGCGCGAGGACAAGATCGTGTGGGCCGGACCTGCAGCAGAGTTGCCGACCTCTTTGTCGGACGATTCGAAGGTCGATGCCAATGGCGGCTGCGTCATTCCCGGCCTGATCGACTGTCACACCCACCTTTGCTTCGGTGGCTGGCGCGGTGATGAATTTGCCGCGCGCCTGGAAGGCAACAGCTACCAGGAGATCCAGGCTGCCGGCGGCGGCATAACGAGCACCGTGAAACAGACCCGGGCGGCCAGCACGGAGGAACTTGAACACAAGGCCTGTCAAGCACTGACCGAAATGGCCGCGCTGGGCGTGACCACGGTCGAGGCCAAATCCGGTTATGGTCTGAGCCTGGATGACGAAATCAAGCAGTTGACCGTCTACCGCAACCTCAACCGGGCTCAGCCAGTCGAGATCGTGCCCACCTGCCTGGGCGCCCACCTGGTGCCGCCTGAATATGCTGACCGGCGCGAAGCCTACCTTGACCTGCTGTGCAAGGAACTGATTCCGCGCGTGGCGGAATGGGTGCGGGAGAGGGTGGCAAAGTAGCAGGCACATTCCATGTGCCGCGGCCAGCCTTGCATCTCCTGCCCTCAGCGGACGGCACATGGAA
>JBLRWT010000665.1:0-1348 GCA_047921095.1 Wenzhouxiangella sp.
GTAGTCGCGTCTGGGTCGCCTGGACCGAGTACGAAGGCGAGTTGCGCCTGGCCCGTTCCGAAGACGGCGGAAAGCGCTTCGAGCCGGCACTGCATATCAGTGGCAGCGCCGAGCAACCCACCCGCGCGCCCGCGCTGGTCATGCTTGCCGACGAGCGAATCGTAATGGCCTGGACCTACGGAGAAGAGTCGGACGCAGACGTTCAACTGGCAGTCTCGATTGACCATGGCGCATCGTTCGAAGTTCTGGGCCCGGCATTGCGTCGTGAAGGCCATGCCGATGCCCCACACCTGGCGACAGATGAGCAGGGCGGGGTGCACCTGGTCTTCGCCGAATCGCCATCCGGCCCGGGCGGGCCGGCCCGACTGGTTTATGTACGTTCCGATGACGATCTCGTATTTACTGCCCCACGCATACTGCCAGACCTGACCGGCAGTGACCAGATCCACGCCGGTTTCCCCCAGTTGCTGACCAGCGGATCGAACCTGGTAGTGAACTGGGAAATTCTCCACTCCCGCTCCCGCCGGTCACTGGGAATGGGGATGATCCACTCCGACGACCTGGGCGAATCTTTCGGCCAGCCACAGATGGTACCAGGCACCGAAGCCCCCGACGGCGGCATCAGTGGTGGCCTGCAAGGCCTGCTGATGCGCAAGACCGCCGTCGGAACAGATGGTCAACTGCTGTTTGGCCACAGCCACTTCGTGCCCGACCAGCGCAGCGAAGTGCTGTTGCTGCGCGGCCAGCTACCCCGCCATTGAATGGGGAAATTCAATGCGTAAAGATTCTTCAGGCATTTGATCTTTTCCGGCTCGATTACTTCCTGGCGTAGATCTGGCGTCGATGACCGACCTTGACGACTGTTACGACCAGACGATCATCTTCGATCCCGTAGAGGATGCGGTAGTTACCCTGCCGAAGTCGGTAGCGCTCTTGACCGGAAAGTTTTTCACAGCCAGGCGGTCGCGGGTCATCTCGCAGGTCATGGATTCGGTCCAAAATTCGTCGCACCGTTTTATTTGGAATAGCCCGTAGGTCTTTGGCAACCGAGCGCTTGAACTCCAGCTTATATTTTGCCACGGGCTTTCAAGTCTTCGAGCAAAGCCTCGTAGCTCATGGTTGGCTCGGCAACACGATCTGAAAATGCAGCCAGATCCTCCTGATCTTCAGCCAGCGCGGCCCGCACCGCGTCGTTGACCAGATCCGATAACGAGCGCTGCGTATGGGCGGCCTTGAGCCTTAGTGCCGCGTGTAATTGCGGATCAAAGTAAACTGTGGATCGTTTCGGAGCATCGGGCATGGCGAGTTTTCCAAAGTAAGTACTCGCCGCATTATAACGCTTTGACGC
>JBLRWT010000666.1:0-1343 GCA_047921095.1 Wenzhouxiangella sp.
CTGGCGGTGATCAAGCAGGCGGTGTCTGATGCCGGTTATGATCTGGGACGCGACGTGACACTGGCGCTGGATTGTGCTTCCTCGGAGTTCTATCGCGACGGCAAATATGATCTTTCCGGCGAGGGCAAGGCCTTCGATGCCGCCGGTTTTGTCGACTATCTGGCGGATCTGTGCGACCAGTATCCTATCGTTTCCATCGAGGACGGCATGGACGAGTCCGACTGGGATGGCTGGAAACTTCTGACCGACCGGCTGGGTGACAAGGTTCAACTGGTAGGCGACGATCTCTTCGTGACCAATACGAAGATTCTCAAACGTGGCATCGACGAGCAGATCGGCAATTCCATTCTCATCAAGTTCAATCAGATCGGCTCGCTTTCCGAGACCCTTGATGCCATCCGCATGGCCCAGGACGCCGGCTTCACCGCGGTGATCTCTCACCGTAGCGGCGAGACCGAGGATACTACCATCGCCGATCTGGCGGTTGGTACCAGTGCCGGCCAGATCAAGACGGGTTCCTTGAGCCGCAGCGACCGCGTGGCCAAGTACAATCGCTTGCTGGTGATCGAGCAGGAATTGGGCAATTCGGCCACGTATCCGGGGTTGTCCGCGATCAAGGGGCAGTAATCGAACACTGTTGCCTATTTCGGGTCTTTTTGTAGGACATTGGCTATATTTCGCCGTCGACATTGACCCTTTAGCGATAAAAAAATCACCGCTTTCCCGGCGGTGATTTTTTTATATAATTGATATAAAAGGATATTTTACGTCATGACGGTGTCGGCAGCGTACTGGAATGCCTGCTCAGGCATCGAGAGTGACCCTTGTGCTGCAGTGCAGCCCTGACACAATGCGCACAGGGATGAGAAGGAACACGGCGGTTCTTTCGGCAGGATGCAACGGGATGTGTTGCTGGTACGCCAGGTGTGGCAGGAGGCTGCGTCCTGGCAGGGATCAGTGCCAGAGGAGTCGGGCGGACGGATCCGCCCAAGGATCAGCGGGGAGCGGGCGACCTTCGGGTCGCCTTTTTCGATTCAGGGCGGGATGATCGACTTGTGGATGTTGCCCGGCTATTCGCGTTCGAGATACTCGAGCTTGCCGGGTTTGCCGTCCCATTCCTCGGCATCGGCGGAGGGTTCCTTTTTTTCGCTGATATTGGGCCAGACCTCTGCCAGTTCGGCGTTGATCTCGATGAAGGCTTGCTGATCATCGGGTAACTCGTCTTCCGAAAAGATCGCCTCCGCGGGACATTCTGGCTCACACAGGGCGCAGTCGATGCACTCGTCGGGGTGTATCACCAGGAAATTGGGGCCTTCATAGAAACAGTCCACCGGGCAGACCTC
>JBLRWT010000667.1:0-1342 GCA_047921095.1 Wenzhouxiangella sp.
GTTGTTGGCTCAACGTTGAATGGGTAGTGGGCAGTCACGAAGCGGCCTGGCAATGGTGATCAAGAGCTCTGTGTTCGGTAGCAGGCACAGCGAAAATGGTTACCGAAACGCGTCCAACGCTACCTGTAGCCCACTTTGTGATACTGTCCCCACGGGAGCGGGCGCGATGGGATGCGCTCGAGATACTCACTATGCAGGGAGCGTTTGACTTGAACCCGGAAGCCAATCCTTTTGAGCCGCCGCGGGCGGACATCGAGCCGCTCGACATTACCTTTGGCACCGACGATGTACTCGAGGAACCGCGCACGGTGCCGGCTGGAAACGGCCTGGACTGGATCAGCGATGGCTGGGCGCTGTACAAACGCAATATCGGCCTGTGGATCCTGATGTTGATCACCTCCGGCGCAATTTTTATCGTTGTCAGCCTGATCCCGCTCCTGGGCATGCTCGGCGGCTGGCTGATACCGATGTTCATGGGTGGCTGGATGATTGCCAGCCATCGGGCCCATACCGAAGGCGAGGTGCGGTTCGAGGATCTTTTCGCCGGATTCAGCCAGCACTTCAGTCCGCTCGCCATCGCCGGCCTGATCTACCTGGGCGCCAGCGTGATAGTGACCATCGGCGCGGTGATCCTGGCCGCCATCTTCGGCGGCGCTGCCGCTTTCCTGATCGGCGGCGACGGTAATGCCTTCTTCGTGGTTGCGATCATCCTCGGCGTGCTGGTAGGCATCGCCATGCTGGCGCCGGTCATGATGCTGATCTGGTTCGCGCCGGCCCTGATCGTTCTCAACGGTGTGGCGCCAGTCCAGGCGCTGAAAATGAGCTTCTTCGGCTGCCTGCGCAATATCCTGCCCTTTCTGCTCTATGGCCTGGTCGCCCTGCTGTTGCTGATCGTCGGTGCGATCCCGCTTGGACTGGGCTGGTTGATTGTCTATCCGGTTCTGGTGTGTGCGGTGTATGCCGGCTACCGCGATGTGTTCCTGGAGGATGGGCGCGAGTAGTGCGCGTCGGGGATTATTCGGGCAATCGTTCGTGACTGCGATCGATACGCGTTATCCGGTGGAGACGCCGGATGGCATCGAACTTTCCCTGCTGCCCGCCGGCCCGGTCATGCGCGGCGTGGCCTGGCTGATCGACTTCATGATCAGGGCCGGTGTCGTGTTCGCCCTTGCGTTCCTGCTCGCCTGGCTGGACTCGATTGGCGTTGCCCTGATGATCATCGCCTGGTTCATGATCAACTGGTGGTATCCGGTCCTGTTCGAGGTGCTGGCTCACGGGGCAACGCCCGGCAAAAAAGCGGTCGGCCTGAAGGTGCTCAACGAGGATGGCACGCCGGTTGGGT
>JBLRWT010000668.1:0-1340 GCA_047921095.1 Wenzhouxiangella sp.
CCGTTGAGCCGTGCGAAACGCACCAACCCTCAACCTAGCAAACGCCCCCGTAGGGTGCCGTTGAGTCGTGCGAAACGCACCGTCCTACCTGACCACCAAACCCCGCGCGGTACCTGCTTGTTTGAAATTTTCCTGACCCAGCGCGTTTCCATTACAGAACAGACCTTGGGGAAAATCATGGCTTTTGCAGGCACAGTGGTTCTTTTGCTGATCGCCGTGACCATCGCGGCCAATATGCATCCGGAAGGGCCGGTGCTTGTCATCCTGCTGTTCTGGGCCTGTCCGACACTGCTCGGTGGACTGGCGATGATGGCCGACAAGCGATCCGTGCCAGCGATCCGGGTCGGGGGCATGCTGATGCTGCTGCTGGGACTCTTTCTGATGTCGCTGTTTTTCAGAATCCTGTAGCGCGGTGCCCGGCACGCCGCTTCGCCTGCGAGCAAACCATCAAACCAGGACATTCAACATGCACCCATTTACGCCACTTCCGTTGTTCCTGCTTCTGGCCTCCGTGGTTGCCCACGCTGACTGCGACGGCCCGGGCACGATCATCGACCAGCGCAGTGAAGTCCAGTACGAACAAGATCTCGAGCGTCAGCGAGCCCGCTGCGTGGTATTCGTGCTGGCCGGCCCCGACGACCGTCTGCGCCAGGGCTGGGTGGAATGGCACCACGAACGATCCGATGGCAATACCCGCTCCACCCGCCTGGGCCTCTACCCGGCCGGTGGACGCGCCAACCTGGCCTTCGGCATCGTCCCGGAAGGCATCCATGCCGAATCCGGCGCAACACGCCTGACCGTGCTGCTGCCGAGCTCATTCTGGCTGCTGGTCAACAGCACCCGGGTCGGCTGGCAGATGCGCGCCGGGCTGGTGCGCGAAGCCGACTCCGCCACCATCGACAAGCTGTTCACCGACGTCGGCCTCAACGCCGGCCTGGCCGAAGACGCAGGCATCGACGGCATCCGGCAAACCGTTGAGTCGTGGCCATTCAACCACCATTGATCCCGGGCGATGCCCCTGAAATACGGAGAGGAAAGATGAAAGCATCCGCGATGATTCCAGTCCTGCTGGTTCTTGCCCTGACCCACGCTGCGCCCTCGATGGCTGAATGCGAACTCGAAGATGACAAGGCACGCGAGGCCTACAGCTTCGAACTGACCGACCACGCGGGCGCAGTGCTTGCAACCGGACTGATGTGCATCGAATCGCCGGCCGACGAAGGAGCCGGGCAACCGCGGCAGCTCGAGGGTTTCTGGAAGATCGAGCAGCGACTTGAGGATTCAAGCAACCTGCCGATCGGGGATGCCGGCGACCTGCGCGCCGAGGTGCTCCGCCACCC
>JBLRWT010000669.1:0-1335 GCA_047921095.1 Wenzhouxiangella sp.
CCGAACGCCGCGCCGGGCGCCAACAGTTTCAACTATGCCAACCCCGTGTACGACCGCCTCTTCGAGCAGGCCGCGACCCTGCCTGCCAGTGAACTGCGAAGCGAACTCTACCGACAAATGAACGAAATGGTCATCGACGATTGCGTAGCGATTTCCGGTCTCTCGCGGACACGACTGCACCTGTGGCAGCGGAATGTTCGGATGCTGCCCGACCGGGAAATGCTGGGTGGACACTTCCTGCGTTTTGTTGACGTTGCCAAAACTGATGGATGACCGCGCTTGATTCACGGGGGAAGGAGTTCATGGCGGATGCACCTTGATCATCGGTCTCAAGTATCATGGACGCAACGTGATCGTATTGAAATGAACCACGCGGGAGAATCGGATTTGACCTCTATTCGCAGCCATGACCCGGCGTTGCTGACCGTTGTTCTGCTGGCGGTGACCCTGGCCTCAGCCTGCGGCCCTTCGGCCCGCCAGGTCAAGGGTGAAGCGCCTCTGGTCGGGCTCGATAGTCTGGTCTGGAGCAACGGCGATCTGCTCATGAACATCAGCATTCGCAACATGAACGACTCTCGTCTTGATGTTTCAGGCTTGACTGCACGTTTCGAGCTTGATGGTGAGCCAGCAGCTGATACGAGGTCCACAGCTCGAGCAATGAGTATCGCGCCGCGCGGACGCGAAGTCGTCCAACTTCAGGGCCCGGCAAGCCCCCGGGTCCTTCAGCAGCTGCAAAGTCTGACTGCCGGTGAGCAAAGGAACCTGCCCTGGCGACTGGAAATCCTGATCGATGACATCCCACGCAGGCAACCCGCCGAAGCCCGCGGCTTCCTTCATGCCGTACCCGGCCAGCCCAACCGCTTTCGCTGAAATGGACCGAGGCTTCCCCATACTGACCTGGCACTCGGTCAATGTGCAGGACAACAGCTACGCCGGCAACGACCTGGTTGCCTTCGACAGCGACCTGAAGCTGCTGGACCGTCTGGGTTGGACCATCCGGCCACTGGATGAGGCACTCGATGGGCTGGCCACCGCCACGTTGCCACCGAAAACTGCTGTTCTGACGGTCGACGACGGTTCCGTTCTGGATTTCGAGGACTTCGAGCACCCGGCCGCCGGCCCGCAAAAAAGCCTGTATCGTCGGGCGAACGATTTCCGCACCGATCCGACGACAAGCCAGCGCCACCGTGTTCACATCTCCTCATTCGTGATTGCCTCGCCCGAGGCGCGCGCCGAGCTCGATGAACGGGACTACATGAGCCTCAACGTCTGGCCGGATCACTGGTGGCGGGCCGTCAACGAATCCGGTCTGATCAGCATCGAGAGCCACAGTTG
>JBLRWT010000670.1:0-1334 GCA_047921095.1 Wenzhouxiangella sp.
GCGATCTGGCCCATTTCGTCGGTCGCCCGTCACCGCTTTATCTGGCCGGGAATCTGACTGCCAAGGTCGGGGGGGCGCGCATCGTGCTCAAGCGCGAGGACCTCAACCACACCGGGGCTCACAAGATCAACAACACCGTGGGGCAGGGTCTTCTTGCCCGCGCCATGGGAAAGAAACGCGTGATTGCCGAGACCGGTGCCGGACAGCATGGCGTGGCCACGGCAACGGTCGCGGCCCGGCTGGGCATGGAATGCGTTGTTTACATGGGCGCCGAGGACATTCGCCGTCAGGCGATCAATGTCTATCGCATGAAGCTGTTGGGAGCCGAAGTAATCAGCGTCGAGGCCGGGTCGCGAACCCTGAAGGACGCGCTGAACGAAGCGATGCGCGATTGGGTGACCAACGTCGACGATACGTTCTACATTCTCGGCACCGTTGCCGGCCCGCATCCCTATCCGGCCATGGTGCGCGATTTCAATGCCATCGTCGGTCGCGAGGCACGTTCCCAGATGCTGGAAGAATACGGCTGCCTGCCCCGGGCGCTCGTTGCCTGTGTCGGTGGTGGCTCCAATGCAATCGGGTTGTTTCATCCGTTCATCGATGATGCCGACGTGGACATGGTCGGCGTCGAAGCGGCCGGGCGTGGCCTGTCCGGCCTCGAGCACGCGGCCAGTCTTTGTGCCGGCCGGGTTGGCGTTCTCCACGGCAGCCGCACCTATCTGCTTGATGACGATGCCGGCCAGATTCGCCATACCCATTCGGTGTCAGCCGGCCTGGATTATCCAGGCGTCGGCCCCGAGCATGCCTGGCTCAAGGACAGCGGTCGGGCCAGTTATGTCGGCATTACCGATGACGAGGCACTCGAAGCTTTTCATGCCCTGACCCGCACCGAAGGCATCATGCCGGCGCTGGAAAGTGCCCATGCCATCGCCTATGGAATGAAGCTCGCTGCCGATTTGCCGGCAGACGATATCGTGCTGATCAATCTGTCAGGCCGGGGTGACAAGGACATTCACACGGTCGCCGATCTCGAGGGAATCACGTTTTGAACCGAATCGATCAGCGCTTCAAAGTGCTCGGGCAAAGTGGCCGGGTGGGCCTGGTGCCTTACATCACGGCGGGCCACCCACGTCCGGATGCGACCGTCCGGATCATGCATGCAGCGGTTGCCGCCGGGGCTGACCTGTTGGAACTCGGCATGCCGTTCTCCGATGTGATGGCCGATGGCCCGGTCATTCAGAATGCCTGCGCCAGGGCGCTCGAAAACGGCACCGGGCTGACACAGGTCCTTGACATGGTCCGCGATTTCCGGCGTACCGATGCCGACACGCCGG
>JBLRWT010000671.1:0-1315 GCA_047921095.1 Wenzhouxiangella sp.
GAGCCTTGAGCCTTGAGCCTTGAGCCTTGAGCCTTGAGCCTTGAGCCTTGAGCCTTGAGCCTTGAGCCTTTTTTCACCTTCTAGGCACCTCCACCCGAATCCGCACGCCCTGGCCGGTATTGCTGGCGCGAATAGTCCCGTGGTGGTACTCGGCAATCAGCCGGGCGATGTAGAGGCCGAGGCCGAGATGAACTTGCTCGGACTTGCCCTTGCGTTTGGACACCATGGAGTCGAACAGACTGTCGCTGGCGCCATCGGGCAGGGGCGGGCCCTCGTTGTCGATATCGAGCACCAGCAATCCATTTCTTTCTGTCAGCCGGATATCGATTTGCCCCCCCACCGGGCTGAAGTCGATGGCGTTGTCGACCAGCTTGTCGAGCAGTTGGGCGAACAGATCGGTTGAACCACCGACCAGTGCGCCTGGCCTGGCGCTTGTCCTCAGCTTGAACCGCCGTTGCGGACAGGCCTGTCGACGTCCGTCGACATAATGTTCGAGCAGCGCGGCCAGATCGAACGGCTCGCGCACTTCACGCTGAATGCTTTCCTCGATCCGGCCCGCCTGGCTCATGGCCTGGAAGATCCGGTTCAGCCGCGCGCTGCCTTCACTGGCCCGCTGGCAGTAGCGGCTGATGTCTTCAGGATCAGTTGCCTGTTCAAGATTGTCGAGTGAGGAACGGATGAGGGCCAGGGGGGTGCGCAGTTCATGGGCAAGCTTGTCGGCCAGGGTGCGCAGGTAGGTCTGGTGTTCGTGCAGGCGGTCGAGCAACAGCGAGACACTGCGCCCCAGGTCGCCCAGCTCGTCCGGTGCCCGGGCGGGCGCCAGGGTTCGGCGCACGCGACCATCCGGGCCCACGGCGTGCTCGGCGCTGTTGCGTAGTCGACGAATGCGCTCTGACAGCACCGTGGCGAAACCAAGCAGCACCAGGGCTACGAGAATCAGTGTGACCAGGCTGACCCCAAACAGGCGCATGACAGCGCGATTGGATTTGACCAGCAGTTCGTCCGCGTCGCGTGCCAGCACCACTGAGCCGACGAAATCACCATCGACCATCACCGGCGCGCTGACGGCCAGCAGGATGCCGGGGTCGTCGCTGCGCGTGGTCCAGCGCACCACCGGCTCGTCGGCGCCAAGTTCGGGCCCGGTCAGACGCGTAGTCTCGCTGTCCCTGTACTGGCCAACGGCCAGGCGACCGCTGAGCAGGCGTTCAAACATCATCGTGCCGAGCCAGGAAGGCTGGTCCCGGGCAGACAGGACTGCATACGGCCCCGGCAAAGGCGGGTTGGCGTGGCCCAGCACCCAACCGTCGCTGTGGAC
>JBLRWT010000672.1:0-1307 GCA_047921095.1 Wenzhouxiangella sp.
ATCTTCGAACCGCCCTGGCAGAACTGGACGAGCGCCTCGACGCCCACCAGGCAGCCCAACAACTGACCGGCATTGCCGAAACCATCCTCACCAAGGTATTGGCTCTGATCAGCGAGAACGAGCCTGACCTGGCGGTGATCGGCTACGGCAATCTTGGCGCCGGCCTGCTGCACTATGAATCGGACCTGGACCTGGTCTTTCTCCATGGCGAGGGGCCGGCGCCGGTACGTTCGGCTCAGCGCTTGATCAGCTTCATGCAGACGTTGCTACCCGGGGGTCGCTTGTTCGAAATCGACACCCGTCTTCGACCCAACGGGCAGTCGGGCTTGCTGGTCAGTCGTCTTGATGCCTTCGCCGACTATCAGGTGACCAAGGCATGGACCTGGGAGCACCAGGCGCTGGTCCGGGCACGCTGGGTGGCGGGCAATCCCTCCTTGGCGACCGGGTTTGACCAGGCGCGTCTGCGGGTGCTTTGCCAGGAGCGGACGGAAAGCCAGATTCGAACGGATCTGGGCGCCATGCGCTTGCGACAGCAGCGCGAGCGACGCGAGGATCCGATCAAGGCCCGGCTGACGGACTTGCAGTACATTGCCGAGCTGGGCATCCTCTCCCAGGCAGCCCGGCACCCGCATCTGGCCAACGCTCGCGCGCCCCGTGAGCAATTCCACCAGCTTGCAGACATTGGCTGGATCAAGCCAGATCGAGCCGATGAACTCATCGCTGCCTGGCAAGCTTTGTCCAACCGGCGGCACCTCAACTGGCTGGAGCGCAGCCCCGATCAAACCCTGCCGGAGGCCGTTGAACAAACCGTTACGGAAAACTGGGACACCGTTTTCGGGCCCGCGCGGAGGCGCGAGGAACCCGGAGCCGTTTGAGCTATCATTATTTTTTCAATGCATGGGGAGCAAGGAGATGCGTTCAGCCGACAGCTGGTTCGCCGAATACGGCGAAAGTCATCGCAATCCGACCAACAAGCAGATTCACTGGGTTTGCGTGCCATTGATTCTCTGGAGCGTGATCGCCCTGATCTGGTCCATACCCTCACCGGTGCCGTGGCTGAACTGGGCCATCGTGGCCACTATTGCCGTCCAGGGCTATTACGTTGCCCTGTCCCCACGGCTCTCGGTCGGCATTGGCCTGTTCATGCTGGCCTCCCTGCTCTTGTGCTGGCTACTGGAAACCGTTCTGGCCATGCCGCTATGGCTGCTGGCCGTCGCCGTGTTTATCGGTGCCTGGATCGGCCAGTTCATCGGCCACCAGATCGAAGGCAAGAAACCTTCGTTCTTCAAGGACCTGGCGTTTTTACT
>JBLRWT010000673.1:0-1277 GCA_047921095.1 Wenzhouxiangella sp.
CCCTTGCCGTCCATGCTGATGGCGATGCCGTTGGCTTGCAGGACGTTGATGAACTCCGAGCCGGTGAATTGGCTGCCCTGGTCGGTGTTCACGATCTCGGGGCATCCGTATCGAGCGATGGCCTCCTCGAGTGCCTCGACGCAGAAGTCCGCGGTCAGGGTGTTGGACAGCCGCCACGACAGTACCTTGCGGCTATGCCAGTCCATGATCGCCACCAGGTACAGGAAGCCACAGGCCATGGGCCATGGGCAGGTAGGTGATATCGGCGCTCCAGACCTGGTTCGGCCGGTCGATCACCAGGTCTTTAAGCAGGTAGGGATAGATCTTGTGTCCCGGCGCCGGGACGGTGGCCGAGGCGTCCGGTAAATCGCATGAATGCCCATCTTGCGCATCAGTCGGCGCACGCGATCACGACAGACCGGAATATCCGATCGAACCAGCTGGTCGCGGATACTCCGCGAACCCATCCACGGCCAGGCGAGGTGCAGTTCGTCGATCCGGCGCATCAGCTCCAGGTCCCTCGTCCCTGCCGGCCGAGGCCGGTGATACACCGTCGAGCGCGGCACCTGCAGCAACTGGCATTGTCGCATCACGCTCAACTTGCCCCTCTGCTCGATCATCGCTTTGCGTTCAGTCTTCGAGCTTTGCTGAACGCGCGATCTAAAAAATCGCGTTCCAGCGTCAACTGGCCAATTTTGGCGTGCAGCTCCTTGCGCTCGGCTTCGGCGATTTCCCCGGCCGCGCCCTTGTCGAAGGCGGAGGCCATGTTCTCCACCGCCTGCTGCTTCCACTGGGTTATCTGGTTAGGGTGCACGTCAAACTGCTCGGCCAGCTCCGCCAGCGTCTGCTCACCACGTAATGCCGCCAGTGCCACCTTGGCCTTGAACTGCGGCGAATGGTTCCGTCTCGGTCGTCTCATCATCTGCTCCACGGGCGACAATCCGCCCAAGGGACCGATGACAATTATCACTTATCCAGCTGTCCAAAAATCCCAGACCGGCTCTGACCGGCTCGTACATCGCTTATCGAATGACGGTCGCGAGACGAGACCTCGGCAATGATGGCCTGTCGCATGGGGATCGGTATCAAGAACCCGATGCGACCGGAAATCACACTCGCAAATACAGTAAAAAGAAACGGCCGCTCCGTGAGCGGCCGTTTTCGTACTAACCTATTGATGTTAACGTAAATAAATGGTGGAGGCGGCGTCTACCGAAAAAGGACCTTAACGTGAAGTTTTAAATCAATAAGCTTGCCGCAATGTCGTATTGGTGCCC
>JBLRWT010000674.1:0-1274 GCA_047921095.1 Wenzhouxiangella sp.
CGCCAAGCGATATGTCGGCAATATCAGGCCGCTCTGGCTACCCTTGCCTGGCGAACCGCAAGTGCCGTTAGTCAAGGTTTGGTCCGGTGCCGGTGCCGGGGCCGGATTCAGATTCGGGAGCAGGCGGGGCGGGCGCCAATCTCAGGGCGAACCAGGCAAGCTCCAGCGTCGAGGCCCAGGCCAGTCCCAGGGCCAGGCCCAGGGCAATTCCCGAAGGCGCCGCCCACCCGGCGACGAGTGTTCCCATAGCCACGGTGCAGAGGAGGAACATGCCGACCGCGGCGCAGGCCACTGAAGGCCCCCAATCCAGGTTTCTGAACATGAGCGCGGTTATATTGACCAGAAACACGGCCGCCACGGCGACCGGCACCGACGGGAATTCCGCGCCGGGGACAACTCCTTCGAGCACGAAGCGATCGAGGAAGTATGCACCTCCGGCCGCGCCCACGACCCCGACTCCGATTCGCAGCGCCGCACCCCATCCCACCCGCCAGAGAACAAGTGCCATGACAGGGATCGCCAAGCCGAAGATACCGGGCCAGTGAAAGGCAAGGAGCCCGGTCCGCGCGATCGTGACCGCCTGATCGGTGCGCATGTCGCGCATCCATTCAAGGACGGGAAAGTCGATCAGTGCCAGTCCCCTGACCGCCTGGGTCTGGCTGAACACCAGGCCGATGACACCGATCGCTGCCATGAGGGTGATAAAACCGAGGCTCAGGCTCAACCCCACAGACAGGCGCGGATCGAGCCGCCGGCCCAGCCAGCGGAAGCCGGGGGCGAGCGTGCGAGCGATTCCGTCAGTGCCTGTCGCCCGGAGGGCATGCCAGAAGATCTCCTGTACTCGGCGCTGGTGCGCTGCGACGCGGGCGGCGATCCAGCCGATGATTATGGCCAACACAAAGAGGATCAGTATCAGCAGTGCGGCATTGCCGGACACCTCCTTGATGGCCTCCCAGGATGCCCCGAGGAAAAAACCCAGGCCGATCCACACCAGCGCCCAGACCAGGGCCGCCGGTACATCGAAAAGCAGGAAACGGCGATAGGTCACCCCTGAGGCGCCGGCGAGAAACGGCACGGTAATCCGGGTGGCGGTGGACATCCGGCCCAGCACAATGGCCCACTCACCCCGGCGGAACATGAAGTCCTGCGCCCTCGCAATCACCGGGCCCAGAAATCGCTGCAGTGGCGCCCATTGCAGCACGCTGGCACCCCAGCGCTGACCCAGGTAGAAGCCGGTGCCATTGCCCAGAATGGTGCCGACGAGCACGACGCCC
>JBLRWT010000675.1:0-1238 GCA_047921095.1 Wenzhouxiangella sp.
TCAGTTCACGGTGCTGTCACCTGACGGCGGGCGAGACGGCCTGATGAAAGCGCTAAAAGAGGAGAATATCGCCAGCGCCGTTTACTACCCGACCCCGCTGCACCGGCAACCGGCCTTTTCTCCGGCCCGGCCCGGCGATCTTCCGGTGGCCGAACGCATCAGCGAGCAATGCTTGTCGCTGCCGATTTACCCGGAGCTTGCCGATGAACAAATCGAGCGCATCGCAGAAGTGATCACCACTGCCTTCTGACGTTACACGCAAAAAGCCTCCACTTCCCACTCCGACTCGACCGGAGCGAAAACCCCGATGCCGGCCTCATGCGACGGACTTAGCGGCTTTCCGTGACCACTTCGAACCCATCCAGCGCCTCGAACTCAAGCGACTCGGTCGGCGGCCTCGGGGGAATCCCGGTTTCGGCGAACGAGTCGTAACCGTTCCTGAGCTTCAGCCAGAAGTCATGCCAGTCCGAATCCCGATGAGCCCGCAGGTTTTCGTCGGTCATGTGAAACGGGAAAACGTGCACCGGGAAATTGCGCTGGCTGTGGCGCAGGGCGGCCTCGGCCAGGACGTAGATCTCTTCCATGATCTTGTCGGTCATGGCGAAGCAGCCGCGCGAGTCGCAGCCGCCGTGAACCATGATCGCGCTGCCCGTTCGGCCCCTGGCACGATCGAAATCATTCGGATAACCAATGTTGAACGCCAGATGGAACCTGGAATGCGGGTGCATCCAGTCGGCATCGACGCTGTAAAACCCTTCCGGCGCCTGCCAGTCGCCCCGTTCCAGCTTCGGCCCCAGCGAGCCGGACATGGCGCAGATCGGATAAGTGCGAAACAGGCTGTAGCCTCCGGCGCCCTCCACCCATAACTCCAGTTCGCGACTGGCCTTGAAAATGCGAATGTAGATTGGCGCGCCAAAGAGAAAACCTTTTGCGCCCAGTTCCGCCGACAGACGCTCGGCGTGATTTGTGTGCGCCGCCGTAGATCGGTCGCTGACCGGCATGGGGTCGACGAAGCCCGCCCAGACCGGGCCAGCAAGCACGGCCAGCAGCATCGCCGCGCGCAGAAAATGGTTCACCATGGTTTGTCCCGATTGATTGACCCTCAGGCTATCGTCTTGTCGGTCGGCTGGCAATGGTCCGTTGAGCCAACCTCTCGTAAATATTTGCGACCTCCATTGCATCCTGTGTCCGGCTATGGCACATTCAGCCCATGAGCCAGAATCGTCCGACCTTCAACC
>JBLRWT010000676.1:0-1223 GCA_047921095.1 Wenzhouxiangella sp.
GGTGGCATCAGCGAGCCGGTGTCCTTTGCCGCTTTCCAGGCCTGCTTCTGGGCGCGGTAGGCCGCGTCCGACTTCGGCGCGGTGGCCAGGTAGATCGTGGCCTGCACGATGGCCAGTTCACCCTCGGGCGAACCCAGCACTTCGTATGCCTGGCGGGCGGCCAGCGCCTGCACCAGCGCCTGCGGGTCGGCCAGGCCGATGTCTTCGGAAGCAAAGCGGATCAGGCGCCGGGCAATATAGAGCGGATCCTCACCCCCGACCACCATGCGCGCCAACCAGTACAATGCCGCATCCGGGTCGGAGCCGCGCATCGACTTGTGCAACGCCGAGATCAGGTTGAAATGCCCCTCCCGATCCTTGTCATAAGCCGGCGCCTTGCGCTGAACGAGAGAAAGCAGTTCGCCCGCACCCATTGGCTCCCGGTCAACTTGTTCGCCCAAACCTCCGGCGAGGTCGAACAGACTCTCAACCATGTTCAACAAATACCGCCCATCCCCATCTGCCAGCGTCAACAACAACGCCCGGGCCTCGGCATCCAGAGGCGACTTGCGCCCGAGATGCTTTTCCGCCCGCTCCAACAGCTTCTCCAGCGCCGCCTCATCCAGCCGACGCAACACCAGCACCTGCATCCGCGACAGCAACGCGCCGTTCAACTCGAATGACGGGTTCTCGGTGGTCGCACCGACCAGCGTGATGGTGCCATCTTCCACGTAGGGCAGAAAGCTATCCTGCTGGGACCGGTTGAAACGATGAATTTCATCGACAAACAAGAGCGTCCCCTGCCCGTTCCCACGCCGAATCCTGGCCGCCTCGAAGATCTTCTTCAAATCGGCCACACCGGAAAAAATCGCCGAGATCTGCACGAACGTCAAATCACCCACCTGTGCCAGCAACCGCGCCATCGTCGTCTTGCCCGTCCCCGGCGGCCCCCAGAACACCAGCGAAGACACCTTCCCCGCATCGACCATCCGCCGAAGCGGCCCATCGTCCCCCAGCAAATGATCCTGCCCCACCACCTCGTCAAACGAGGCAGGCCGCAAGCGATCGGCCAGCGGAATCCGGGATGGGTCAGGTGGAGCATCGGTGTTGAACAGATCAGCCATGTGGCAAGGGTAACCAAAAAGCGGTTGGCTGGTTAAGGCGGTTGGCTGGTTGGCTGGTTAAAGACAATGACTGGCCGACGGAGTGATCATTTTCCTCGCACCAACCATTAGCCGTCGGGG
>JBLRWT010000677.1:0-1215 GCA_047921095.1 Wenzhouxiangella sp.
CGGTGGTCATGGTGGCCGCTTTGATGGTTGCCGGCGTCGAGACAGTCTGGGACGGCCCGGACCGCCGGCGCCCGACGCGCAAGGCGGAAACACGTTTGCATGATTCGATCGAGATCGAGCGCGGCGCCGAGATGGGTCGTTTTCATTGGGGTTCCACAGTCATTGTGTTGACGCCGGAAGGTTTCCCGCCATGGCGCGAACCGCTGGCAGGCGGACGGCGGATTCGTTTGGGACAGCCGCTGACTGACATGCCGCCCAATTGAACCCTGGGGTCACAAGCCGCGTCCAAACTCGCATGAGAAAGGCTCTGAATAACATGACCAGCCCGAAGCTCTTCCTGATCGCGCTGCTGGTCTGGTTTCTGCTGCCGACTCTGGCACTGGCCGAAGACGAGCCACCGCGCGCCATGACGCCGGCTGAACTGGCCGCCGATTCGGATGTGGTGGTACTGGTCCAGCTGGATCGAGTCAACTATGAGTTTCGCCGCGGCTTTCCGGTTAAAGGCTCGGCCTGGGTCAAGGTGCTGGTTCGTTACAAGGTGCCGGAGCCGATGGATCGCATTCGGATCGTCGAACAAGGCTTTGGCGACGACCGTTGCTACTTTGACGAGATTCCGATGTGGCAGGAACAGCCCCGCTACCTGATGTTCCTCAACCGCGACGAGGAACGGGATTTCCGCGGCCACCGCGACGGCTGCAAGCTCGAAGTCCTGGTCACTCGCGACAACCGTTATGCGGTGCGCTGGCCGCAGGACGCCCTGGTGCTTGACGAAGCCGGTGAGCAACTGGTTCGCGAACTGGATTTCCATGGCGCCGGTGCCTTCGTCGATGTCAGCGAAATGACCTCGATCCGGCGTGAAGACCTGCAGGAAAAGTACTACCTGGAAGATGTCGGCGACAACAACTACCGCTATACCCGCGGCATTTTGCTGGAAGACTTCCGCCAGTTGCTAGGCGAGGAGAATTTGACAATGGACCGGCAGATCCGAGGGCGATGAAGGTGGTCTGAGGTCGTCTTTTCCCTTTCACCTTTCACCTTTAACCTTTCCCCCAAAAAAAGCGAGAGCCGGCCGATAAGCCGGGTTCTGTCGTGGACAGTCATTCATCTGGGACGGCTGTCGCCAGCCGCCTCTAGCGGCCTACCCGGATGCGACGCGGGCAACGTCATGGCATCCCTATTTGGCCTTGCTTCAGGTGGGGTATGCCGTGCCGCAAC
>JBLRWT010000678.1:0-1199 GCA_047921095.1 Wenzhouxiangella sp.
ATCACCATTGCATGTCGGCGCGGTTCAAACCTGCCGTGGCTCGCATACCCATACCGTGGTGGCCGGTCCCGGCGAAGACGGGCGCCTGATCGTCTACAACTCCGGCACGGCGCCGGTTCGTGACGAGGAAGAACTTGAAGGCTGTCTCGACGAATCGCCCTGGCGCGATGATCGCACTGCCTTGTTTCGCATCGACGTGATCGAAATTCCGGTCGATCGACCCTCGGAGGCACGCATCATTCACAGCCCGGCAGTCTTCGCCGACCCCGAAACCGGCATCCTGGCCGGCTTGTGGGAACGCGGCGATCATGGCCCGGATACCCAGACCACCTCCGAGACCAACCACTGTCACGACATCACGGTATTCCCGGATCTCGGCATTGCCGCCGGCGCCTGTTCCGGCAACGGCATTCTTTTCGACATCTCCGACCCGATCAATCCCGCGCGAATCGACGAAGTGATCGATACTGGCTTCGCCTACTGGCATTCGGCTACTTTCAACAACACCGGCGACAAGGTGATCTTCACCGACGAATGGGGCGGCGGCATGCGGCCGCGCTGCCGCGCGGCCGACCCGTTGACCTGGGGCGCGAATGCCATCTATGACATCGTCGACAACAAGCTCGTTTTTCGCAGTCATTTCAAGATGCCCGCACCGCAGACAGAAGAGGAAAACTGTGTCGCTCACAATGGGTCGCTGGTGCCCGTACCTGGGCGCGACATCATGGTCCAGGCCTGGTACCAGGGCGGAATCTCGGTATTCGACTTCACCGACTCGGCCAACCCGGTAGAGATCGCCTACTTCGATCGCGGTCCGATCGATGAGGAAGAACTGATCACCGGTGGCTTCTGGTCAAGCTACTGGTACCAGGGCTTCGTCTACGGCTCCGAAATCGTGCGCGGACTCGATGTGCTGTCACTGACCCCGAGCGAGCACCTGAGCGAAAGTGAACTGGCCGCCGCCCTGCTGGCCGACAAGGGTTCATCGTTCAACCCGCAACAGCAATTCCAGGTCACCTGGCCGACAGAGCCCGTCGTCGCCCGTGCGTACAGAGATCAGCTGCTGCGAACCGGACGGCTTTCCAGCGTCCAGGCAACCAATCTGAACGAACTGCTGGACGAGGCCCAGCTGCACTTGCAGGAAGGTCGCACCAATAGTGACCTGGCAACGCAATTGCAAGCCCTGGCTATGGAATTGA
>JBLRWT010000679.1:0-1190 GCA_047921095.1 Wenzhouxiangella sp.
CAACCCGGACGTTGAAGTTCTCTACCCGGTGCACCTGAACCCCAACGTCCAGGAACCGGTCAATCGTCTGCTCGCCGGCCAGCCCAATATCCGCCTGATCGAGCCGCAAGACTACCTGCCCTTCGTCTACCTGATGAACCGCGCCCACCTGATCCTGACTGACTCCGGCGGCATCCAGGAAGAGGCACCCTCACTGGGCAAGCCCGTGCTGGTCATGCGCGAAACCACCGAGCGGCCGGAAGCGGTCGAAGCCGGCACCGTCAAACTGGTCGGCACGGACATTGAAGTTATCTGCACGGAAGTCCAGACCCTGCTCGATGACCCGCAGGCATACCTGCGCATGAGCCGCGCCCACAACCCTTATGGCGACGGCAAAGCCTGCCAGCGCATCATCAAGGCGATGTCTAAAAAGGACACCAAGCACTAGCAATTTATCAACCGTTGGCAACAGGAAGAACAGAGGACCCAATGCAAGAAAAGACACTATCCGTTATCGGCCTTGGCTACATCGGCCTGCCCACCGCGGCCATCCTGGCATCACGTCAGTGCAAGGTCATCGGCGTGGACGTCAACCAGCACGCGGTCGACACCATCAACGCCGGAAAGATTCATATCATCGAGCCAGAGCTGGACATCATCGTCCGCGCTGCGGTATCCGAAGGCTACCTGCGCGCCGTCACTCAACCCGAACCGGCTGATGCCTTTCTCATGGCCGTGCCCACGCCGTTTGTGCCGAACGGAAACGGCCAACCACCCAAGGCCGACCTCAGCTACATCCAGGCTGCCAGCCAAGCCCTGGCGCCGGTCCTTCGCCCGGGCAACCTGGTGATATTGGAATCCACCAGCCCGGTCGGCACCACCGAACAAATGGCCGAGTGGCTAGCCGAAGCCAGGCCGGATCTCACCTTCCCGCAAACCCACGGCGAAGACGCCGACATCCGCATCGCCCACTGCCCGGAGCGCGTGCTGCCCGGTCATGTGATCCGAGAGCTGGTCGAGAACGACCGTGTCGTCGGCGGCATGACGCCCAAATGTTCGGAGGCCGCCTGCGATCTGTACAGAATCTTCGTCGAAGGCGAATGCATCGCCACCACCGCCCGCACCGCAGAATTGGCCAAGCTGACCGAAAACAGCTTCCGCGACGTCAACATCGCCTTTGCCAACGAGCTTTCGATGATCTGCGACAAGCT
>JBLRWT010000680.1:0-1182 GCA_047921095.1 Wenzhouxiangella sp.
CGCGGCGACCTGGGCACTTCCCTGTGGCGCCAGACCGATGTGTGGCAGGACATCAAGGAGAGGATACCGGTCACCCTGGAGCTGGCGGTCCTCTCTCTGCTCATCAGCCTGCTCTTCGCCATTCCCATCGGCGTTTACTCGGCCGTGCGGCAGGACACGATCCTTGACTACGTGGGCAGGACGATTTCGATCCTCGGCGTTGCGGTGCCCTACTTCTGGCTGGGTACCATGATCATGGTCTACCCGGCCCTCTGGTGGGGCTGGTCGCCGTCCGTCGAACTGATCCGATTCAGAGACGATCCCGCAGGCAACCTGACGATGTTTATCGTGCCGGCAGCGGTTTTGGGCTTGCTTTTATCGGCGGTGACCATGCGCATGACCCGGGCCATGATGCTCGAGGTGCTGCGCAACGATTACGTGCGGACCGCCTGGGCCAAGGGGGCGCCGGAAAATATCGTCATCACCCGGCATGCCTTGAAAAACGCCCTGATCCCGGTGGTCACGCTTGTCGGCATCCAGGTGCCGATCCTGGTCGGGGGCACCGTGGTCATCGAGACGATTTTCGCGCTTCCCGGTATCGGGCTGCTCCTGTACGAAGCCGTGCAGCAGCGGGACTACCCGGTCATCAGCGGCCTGATGCTGGTCATCGGCATCTTCGTGCTGCTCATCAACCTGCTGGTGGATTTGAGCTACGGGCTGCTCGATCCCAAAGTGCGTTACCAATAGAGACGCCTTGAACGAGACAATCCAATGACGCAAAGCACGACTGCAGGGGAATCGGAACTTTATACGCTTCGCAAAAAAAGGGGATTCCTGATCGATGCCGTTGTCCGGCTCTTCCGGGAGAAGCCCCTGGGCGCCGGGGGTGCCGTCATTTTCATGCTGATGCTGCTCACCGGCATTTTTGCCGATTTCCTGGCCCCTTTCGGTTACAATGAGATCAACCCGCTGTACATGCTCAACCCGCCTTCGGGTGAATTCTGGCTGGGAACCGACAGCCTGGGCCGGGACGTACTGAGCCGGATCATCTATGGCGCCCGCATTTCGATGATCGTCGGCTTCGCGGCCACCAGCATTTCAATTGTTATTTCTGTCTTGATAGGCATCACCACGGGCTTTTTCGGCGGCAAATACGACCTGGTCATGCAGCGCCTGGTGGACGCCTGGATGGTCTTTCCCGGC
>JBLRWT010000681.1:0-1170 GCA_047921095.1 Wenzhouxiangella sp.
GCGTCACTTAAACTGAGCTATACCAGCATCGTAGCCCGTCGCTGGTTACCTCGCATCGAACTGGGGAACCGCCAACGCCGTCATCGCCTGGTCCGGCAATGGGAATGCCGAACACGGTCATCCGATCCAGGAACTGCTGCAGGTTTCTTTCACCTTCGGCAGTACCCGAAAATTCGAACCCGGCTCCGGGAGGCGCATCATTTGCGGAAAGGGGAATGGGGTTGCCATCCGAGTCTTCAAACGTGGCCCAGTCGGGTTCCCAACGGTCCGTCTCAACGTTGAAGTTCCATATGGCGGAGCTGCCGTCAGAAAACTGAAACAGTTTGCTGGCCCGGGTGTTGATTGGAGCGACTCGAACATCGTTGCCGACCCAGTTTTGAATCTGCCCAGGCACCCCCACGCCTCCACTGTGGGCTTGAGCAAGTTGCAATGCCCTGGCTTGATTGCCGATAATGTCGTGTGCGGAGTTTTGGTCAGATCCAGGCGGGATGGTAATGGGGGTCGGCCTCGGTTGATGCTGGATGATAGCGATCGGTTCTTTCGGGCCGCCCCGTTCTTTCAGCGAGTATTGGGTGCTGTCCGCGCAGGCCTCATAATGGTATCCCCAGCCCATCGGTCGCCAGACCTCCTCGACCATTCCAAACAGTCCTTCCGAAAGCTCCACTTCCCTGGCGGACAGGGTTTGTGCATTTGCGACGACGAGACCGACCTGGGTGAGTTGTTGGTCGTCCCGGCTGACCTCGCCCTGGATTGGCGTGCCGGGTGGTGTAACCTCAAGGTAATAATTCGACGCAATCCAGTTCTCGAAATCAAAGATCCAGACATGGTCGCCGGTTTGAAGACCCTCAACGGTCGCGACTTCGATCGCGCACTGTTGCATCTGCGAAACTGAGCATCCATCGCACATGCGCCAATCTTTGACTGGGGTGACTGATCCCTGGGCCGAACCGCAGCAGATCAGGGAAGCGGCCAGGGCCAATTGAAAATATTTCATTCGTGTAAAGCTTCCTGTCAGTGATTTTTTGATCATGGCGTTTCAAGCAAAGACGTCGAGGTCAGGGAATCGGCTCGATAGCCTTTAGTGAGCGGTCGCCATTGAACTCTGTCCAATGCTGGGCGAAGGTCTTGCCGGTGACCGGGTGTTTCAAAGCGGGGGCAATGTCGGCCAGC
>JBLRWT010000682.1:0-1166 GCA_047921095.1 Wenzhouxiangella sp.
GCGCCATTTTTCTGTTGATCGCCGCGACCTACACGCCGTTCACCATCGCCGCCATGCGTGGCACCTGGGGCTGGACGCTGTTTGGTTTGATCTGGGGTATGGCGCTTTTCGGCATTGTCTTCAAGTTGTTCTTCACCGGGCGCTTTCGATACCTGTCGACCGCCACCTATATCGGCATGGGTTGGCTTGTCGTCATCGCGCTGGTCCCGCTGACACAGGCGCTGACAACAACCGCGCTGTTCTGGCTGGTCGCCGGTGGCGTTTCCTATACAGCCGGCACGGTCTTCTACCACGCCGAACGCCTGGCCTACAGCCACGCGATCTGGCATTTGTTCGTGCTCGGTGGCAGCATCTGTCATTTTGTCGCCGTCACCGCCCAGATCATCGGAACCTCGCCGTGACGACAGCTGTCATTGCACAAGCTTGCAGAAATAATACGCGGCAACCATCTGGCTCCAAGGTGGTCTATTGCCTGAACCTATACAACAATCACGAGAACTGCCATGAAATTTAAAACAATACTGGGCTTGATGAGCCTGGCAACCTTTTTGCTCGCCGGTTGCGCCACGATGCCGAGCGACAACGCCATGGCCCGGGAATCGCAGGCCACCCTGGACCGATTCGTCGAGCGCGACCCGGCCCTGCAGAACTGGATCGATCATGCCTACGGCTACGTCGTTTTCCCTGAGATCGCAAAAGGTGGTTTTGGCGTCGGCGGCGGCTTCGGCCACGGCATGGCCTTTCGTCAGGGCGAACCGATCGGTCGTGCCACGGTATCCCAGGCCACGATCGGGGCTCAGATCGGGGCGCAATCCTACAGCCAGGTGATTTTCTTTGAAGATGACGCCGCCTTGCGCACCTTTCAGCGTGAGAATCTGGAGTTCTCGGCCCAAGCTACGGCCGTCGCGGCCACAGCCGGAGCCGGTGCCACCACCAGTTACGAGCGTGGTGTGGCCGTATTCATCCTGACTCGCGCCGGGTTGATGGCCGAAGCCACGGTGGGCGGGCAACGATTCAGATATACGCCCCTGTGATGGGCGACTGACAGGTTGTTCTACCCCAAGGTTGCTTGAATTTCCGGGGTCTACTCCCCATCCACGAACTGAAGGCTCGCCAGGCGGGCATAGAGCTCGTTTTCTTGCACGAGGGAGGCATGGTCTCCCTCG
>JBLRWT010000683.1:0-1135 GCA_047921095.1 Wenzhouxiangella sp.
CTTGCTACCATCCTGGAAGACAGCACGGGTGCGCTGGCTACCGCCTTGCTGACCTCCTTTGGCGGTGTATTGCTGATCACCGGGCACTGGCTCAATCTTCGTCAGCGCCGCCAGCGGTGCTTGCGTCCGAGCCGGTAGCGGTTGCGCAGCATCCCGTCCGCGGCAAAAAGCCTTACTGCTGTGCTATCGTCTTCCTGAGACAATCTGGCCGGTTTCCATGTCACAGCAATTCGACAGCTTCCGCGATTTCTACCCCTATTACCTGGCTGAGCATCAGGACAGGGGCTGCAGACGGTCTATGAAAAGAACCGGCCGGCGACGTTCAAGCATCCGTTCTACAGCCTGGCTGGCGATTGGGTGATGTTTGTCGATATCTTTCGTGGCCGGGTCAAAATCTGAGCATCTGCGGCGCACTATTGCTGCTAGAATCTGGCGAAAATTTCATCAAGGGATTGATCATGAGCGAGATACCTGCCGACCTGCGTTATGCCGAGACCCATGAATGGGTCAGCGTCGAAGACGAGGGGGTGGTCAAGATAGGCATTACCGATCATGCCCAGCAGCAACTGGGCGACCTGGTGTTCGTGGAACTGCCGGAGGAAGGTGCCTCGTTCGCCCAGGGTGATGCCTGTGCGGTGGTTGAATCGGTGAAGGCCGCCTCTGACATCTATTGTCCGGTTTCAGGGGAGGTCGTGGCCGTCAATGAGCTCCTGATCGACGCACCCGAAACGGTCAACAACGATCCTTATGCCGACGGCTGGCTGTTCAGTATCCGCGTGGACGAATCGGATGAGCTTGAAAGCCTGATGGATGCCGAGGCTTACAAGGATCACACCGAAGAGTGAGGGTTCAGGCCGGCCAGTCGGTCGGCCCGTCGGATCGGTTCCGGCAGGCGGTATTTCGCGGTGCAGGCCAGTGCAAACCTGACCGCACTGGGCAGGCTGATCCGGTGGCCATTTGAAATGAAGACCGGGCGTACCCTGGTGCGGCTGCGAACGACCATCCCGATGAGTTCATCGCCGTCATGCAGGGGAGACTGTTCGCCCTTGGTGATCCCCGGCTCCGAGAATGCGCCACACAGACGACTTTTCGCCACCCCCACGGTCGCCAGCCCGGTTTCCACGCCGAGGTGGCA
>JBLRWT010000684.1:0-1115 GCA_047921095.1 Wenzhouxiangella sp.
AGTTCGAAAGACGTTCGGCCATCTGCCGCGCGCTTTTTCCACCCAGATAATGGGAGCGCGAACTGCCTCCGACAAGGACGGCCGAGCGCTTTTCAGAATCCAGCCAGCGCTGCCAGGCGGTCGTCGAGTTTTCGGATTCGGCGTGACCGGCGTTCAGGGGCAGCGTGGTCAATAGCCGGCGGGGGTGTGGTGGCAGGCCGAAGTGGCGGCACTGGATGACCACTGCGCCGGCCTCGGGGACCGGGCCGGCCTTGCGGCCTGAAAGAATGAGCCGCAAGCCCGGTCGATGCCCGCCCAGCAGGCGCGCCACACGACTGGGCAGCCAGCCGCCGGCGATGACGATCGCGGTATCCGTTTGAAGCTCTGGCAGACGCGGTGATCCGGCCAGACTGCCCAGTACGAAGCCAGTCTCTCCGCTCTGGATCGTGTATTCCACGAGCGGCCGGTCTGTCAGCCGGGAGAGCTCGCGACCGATTGCCCGGGCCTGCTGGTTATGGCCGGGCTTGCGGTGCAGCAGGACAGCGATACTGCCTTCCTGAGCCGGTCCACCGCAAACCTTGCGATTTTTGCCCAGGGTTGAGGCAAACGAAAGCGTCCAGCGCGTCTGCGAATGCATCTGGCTGGTTTGCTGAAAATGCTGGATCCAGAACCACTGACTTCGGTGCAGACGACCCGCCCGATTGAAGGCCGGTTCGCGAATGACAACTTCCAGTTCCCCGGTGGCACGGAACAATCGCTCCAACACCCAGGGCACATCCTGGTCTGGCACCCGCTCCATCAAATGTTCAATGCGCAGCGGCGAGAGGGCGCGCGCGCTGCCGCCGGGGGCCAGCAGGTCAATGAGTTCCTGCCCGTCCTTGCGTGAGGAGAGGTAAAGCCGCACGGCGGCCCAGTCGCGGGATGGGCGCGTGGCCGAGACCGGCATGAAATGCGCGCGCTGTGCTTCGCATTCCAGACGCGGCCAGAGGTTCCGGGTCGGGTTGTCGAAATAAACGAACTGATCCGGGAACGGCAGCCAGGGCTGGGTATGCAGGGTAGTGAAGTGGACCAGTCGGGAACTGCCGGGTTCGTATTCACTGTCCCGGGCATTCCAGCCATCGTCCAGGTCGCCCCAC
>JBLRWT010000685.1:0-1115 GCA_047921095.1 Wenzhouxiangella sp.
TTCCTTCCGTCTAGAAGACCGGTGACTCACTCGGAAGCGTTGGCGTGATTGAATTCGAACTCCCCGCTTTGGATCATTCCCAGAACGTCGTACATGCTCGGGCGGTCACCCCAGTAGGTACCGAACCAGGCCAGCCGGACAATGCCGTCAGGGTCGATGATGATCGTGGCCGGACGGTTGATGTATTCGGCATGCACGGCGTAGGCCATCGGATCGATGCCGTAGCGCGCCCCGACTGCACCGGCCCGATCGATCAGGTGTGGCCACCAGATGTTGTCAACATAGGCTTCCTGAAAGGATTCCTCGGCAAACCAGTATTTCGGGTCCAGTTCCTTGCCGACCATCACGCGTGACCGGTAGGTATCATGGGCTTCGAGTGTGGCGACCCGCACGTTGGTCCTGCGGAACTCGTCGCGCAGTTCGATGAGTTCCGCGAATTCACGATGGCAGACGGGACACCAGTCAGCGAATACCCAGACCAGCACAACCCAGTGCTCGCCGTCGAGAGCCTGATCCAGATTCCAACGTTCCCCTTCCGTGTCGGGCAATTCGAAGTCAGGCGCCGTGTCGCCCGCGCGGACACGCCCGAAGGATGCCGGATCCAGCGTGCGAAAGGCCTCGCGCAGCTGCTCTGTCGCACCCATTGATTTCTCGATCTGGTCGATGGCCAGCTCGGCCTGATGACGAACATCCTGGGATGGGTCCTGTCCCTCGATGTGCCCGAGCACGTTCAGCGAGGCTCTGCGTCCGATCTGGCCAAGGGCCATGGTAGCCGCCGAACGTGCCAGCGCGTCGGGATCGTCGCTGGCGGTGCGCTCCAGTGCATCTGCCGCGGCGTCGTCGCCGATAATCCCCAGGGCTGTGGCGGCGACGTAGCGGACGTGGATATCATCGGCGGCCAATCCCCTGATAATGTCTTCGAGTGCGTCTGGCCCGGCGATGACCAGATCGCGCACGGCAAGCAGGCGGACGCGCCAATCATCATCGGCAAGGTCAGCGATGCCATCCGTCAGCAGCCTGCGATCCTTGGTGAAACTCTCTTCGCTGACTGGATGGAAAGCGTGGTTGGCCACGCGCTGAAACACGTCAGAGATCGAGGTCGGCTGTGTGGTCTC
>JBLRWT010000686.1:0-1088 GCA_047921095.1 Wenzhouxiangella sp.
GGCCCAGGCGCTCGCTCAGGCCGATGATCGCTTCGGTGATGGCCAGATTGACCCGGTCGGTCTCCAGTTCGTGGATAAAGTCCTTGTCGACCTTGACCACATCCAGCGGCAGTGATTTGAGATAATTGAGGCTGGAATAGCCCTTGCCGAAATCATCCAGCGCGATGCTCAGGCCCAAGGCACGCAACTCGTTGAGAACATGGACCACCTGGTCTGCATTGTGCAACAAGGCGTTTTCGGTGATTTCCAATTGCAGGTAAGTCGGGTCGATCCCGGTCTGGTCAATGATGCGGCCGACCCGCTCGCGAAACTGGCGCTGACGGAACTGGACTGGCGAGACGTTGACCGACATCCTTAGCGGTTCCATGCCCTGCGCGCTCCAGGCAACCTGCTGACGGCAAGCCTCGAGAAGAACCCAGTCCCCCAGCGGCAGAATGAGGCCGCTGGACTCGGCCAGCGGGATGAACTCGTCGGGGCCAAGCCTGGCCGCCGGCCAGCGCAACAAGGCCTCGACGCCGGTCGTCTTTTCCAGCTCGGTATCGACAATCGGCTGGTAATGCAGGCGGAACCCCTGGCGATCGATGGCACGCCGCATGCGCGCTTCGAATTTCAGCAGGGATTTTGCCTGTTTGTTCATGGCGGAGGTGAAAAACCGGAACTGATTGCGGCCATTCTGCTTGGCGTGGTACATGGCGATGTCGGCATGCTTGACCAGCGCGTCCATATCGCCGCCATCGGCGGGGAACAGGCTGATACCGATACTGGGCGAGACCCCCAGTTCCAGGTCCTTGTGAAGGATGGGGCGGCTGACTTCGGCAAGGCATTTGGCCGCCACCTTGCTGATATCATTGACCTTCCCAACCTGGGCAAGGATCACCAGGAACTCATCACCACCGAGCCGCCCGACCACGTCCTCGGTCCGGACGCAGTTCTTGAGCCTGTTAGCGACCTCCTGCAGAACAGCGTCACCGGTCGCATGACCGTACTGGTCGTTGATCGGCTTGAAACGGTCCAGGTCCACGAACAGGACAGCACAACGCTGGCCATGTCGAGGAGCAGACTCCAGCAGGTGCTCGCCAAGGGCATAG
>JBLRWT010000687.1:0-1079 GCA_047921095.1 Wenzhouxiangella sp.
GATCATCTCTAGCATTTAGAACTACGCGGCAGCGTAACGACTAAACACTTCGATCGATCCTTCGCGCTGTATCAGGAACACATCATAGGCCTCGCTTTCGCTTTCCGGTCCCATCCCCGGCGAGCCGTAGGGCATGCCGGGCACCGCGAGGCCGACCGCGTTCGGGCGCTCGGCCAGCAGACGGCGAATGTCGGCAACAGGCACGTGGCCCTCGATCATGTAGCCATCGATGCGGCCTGTGTGGCAGGAGACCATCTCGTGCGGGATGCCGTTGTCCAGCTTGTAGCGCATCAGAAGCGTTCCGGCGCTCGCCTCGGTCGTGACGACAAAGCCGTCGTTTTCGAGGATATCGATCCAGGCCGAGCAGCAGCCGCAGTTCGGGTCCTTCATCACGTGGATCGCCGGTCCGGTGCCTTGCGCCAGAGTCCTCAAGGGCGACGCAGCCACCAGCGCAACTGCGCCGAGCAGAAGCGTGCGGCGGGAAAAAGTGTCTTGGTTCATCTGATCTTCCTTTCGAGATTGCATGTGTAGACGGACAGGTCAGAGATCGACCCGCCTAAGCCGCAGGGCGTTGGTGATCACCGAGACCGACGACAGGCTCATGGCCGCCGCCGCGATCATCGGCGAGAGGAGGAGGCCGGTGACAGGGTAAAGCAGTCCTGCCGCGATAGGGACGCCAAGCGCGTTGTAGGCGAAGGCGAAGAACAGGTTCTGCTTGATGTTGCGCAAGGTCGCGCGGGCGAGTTTGCGCGCCCGCACGATGCCCATGAGGTCGCCACCCAGCAAAGTTATTCCCGCGCTTTCCATCGCCACGTCCGCGCCCGTTCCCATGGCGATGCCCACATCGGCAGCAGCCAGCGCCGGGGCGTCATTCACCCCGTCGCCCGCCATCGCGATCTTGTGTCCCTCTCGGCGCAGTTGGTCGATCAGGTCCTTCTTTGCCTCGGGCAGGACGCCCGCGCGCACCTCGTCGATCCCGAGCTTGCCCGCCACGGCCTGCGCCGTGCGCTCGTTGTCGCCCGTGGCCATGATGACGCGCAGACCCTGGGCATGGAGTTCCCGGATCGCCTGCGCGGTCG
>JBLRWT010000688.1:0-1065 GCA_047921095.1 Wenzhouxiangella sp.
AGGCGCAGTACGGTTGCGGTTGATTTTCAGGGCTGAGTCTGGCGCTTTCCTCGTGGCCACCGTACGGCCGTCGGGGATGCGACCCCGACCTACCAAGGCACCGTAGGTCGGCCTTGCATGGCCGACGGACAATGGCGGCCCGTGTATGATGGCGCGATTCGCGTCGGCATCAGACCGGCCCTGCTTCGAGGGTTCAACCATGACACCTGACCGCCCGCTTGCCCTGCTCAAGCAACGCCGTTTCGGGCCGTTTTTCTGGACCCAGTTTTCCGGCGCTTTCAATGACAACCTGTTCAAGAATGCCCTGATCCTGCTGATTGCCTACCAGGGCGCGCAACTGACCACGGGGCTGGACAACAACGTCCTGATCAACCTGGCCGCCGGGCTGTTCGTGCTGCCGTTCTTCCTGTTTTCGGCCACCGCCGGGCAGATCGCCGACAAGATGGAGAAAAGCCGCCTGATCCGGGCGATCAAGGTGCTCGAGATCGGGATCATGGTCGTGGCCGCAGTCGCGCTGGTGCTGGGCAATGTGTGGCTGTTGCTCGGCGTCCTGTTTCTGCTTGGGACCCAGTCGGCCTTTTTCGGGCCGGTCAAGTACGGACTGTTGCCACAACACCTGCATGAGCAGGAACTGGTCGCCGGCAACGGCCTGGTCGAGATGGGCACCTTCGTCGCCATCCTGCTTGGCACCATAGGCGGCGGCTTGCTGATCGCCACCGGCGCCGGCGGGCCGCTGTGGGTGGCCGGGTCCGTGCTGCTGGTCGCCGTTGCCGGTTACCTGCTCAGCCGCCTGATCCCCTGGACTCCGGCGGTTGATCCGGGCCTGAAGATCAACTGGAACGTCTTTACCGAGACGATCAAGATCATCGGCTTCATGCGGGCCAAGCGCGCGGTATTTTTGTCGATCATCGGCATTTCCTGGTTCTGGTTTTTCGGCGCCCTGTACCTGACCCAGTTCCCCAATTACACCCATGTCATTCTTGGCGGCAACGAACTGGTCGGCACTTTGCTGCTGGCCACCTTCTCCATTGGCATCGGGCTGGGCTCGATTCTGTGTGATCGCAT
>JBLRWT010000689.1:0-1065 GCA_047921095.1 Wenzhouxiangella sp.
GTAGGGTTTTGCCGGAGAGGCCGCATCTCGATCGTTGCGCCACTCGGCCGTAGCTACGGCTACTGTCGCTCGTGTCGCACCGAACGATCTGCGGCCTCTCCGACGAAAACGCGCTCCGTGCAGAGTTGTTCAGAGGCTCCCCAGCTCAGCAACAAGAGTAGCCTGAACCAACCTCTAACCCGAAGCCGGCTCGCCGGCTGCTAGGCGTGCCTGCGATTTTCAATTCCGGATCGAATTGCTTGAATTGCCACTCCTAGCGCCGCGCTGAGGCCCCGAAGCCTTCTTTGTAATTCCAGTTTTCAGGAAGCTGAGTCGAAATCCAGCGTCATCGTAAGATCGCGGGTGTCCCGTGCCTATCCGAGATCCTGGGTATCCCGTACAGCCGCTTACTTCGGATGCTGAGTGTCCTTTTTGACCACCGAATGGGTTGGTTGCTTAGTACTCAGTGAGGCGAATGAGCATCTCGATGGCGACTGTGCTTCAACAAACTCTCGGCTGGGATGGAGAAGGTTTCATGCAGATTCTCAATCATCCTAAGCGTCAATGAGCGCTTGCCGGCCAGTACTTCGTAGACCCGATTTTTTCGGCCAATCGCGGGAACGAGGTCGTCAACCGTAAGGCCCTGTTGCTCCATTCGAAACTTGATGGCTTCCACCGGATCAGGGAGGTCAACAGGATAGTGTCGCCGCTCATACGCCTCGACCAGCGTCACCAGCACATCCAGGCGATCGCCTTCCAGACTATCGGCTTCGGCTGTCATCAGCCCCTCGATCTCCTGCAACGTTACCCGGTAATCAGATTCATTCTTGATCGGTCGAATATTCATGTATCACCTCAAATGGTCTGAGCATCAATCTTGTCGTATTGCTTGTGCGTACCAAAAAACCGGATGTACACGACGCGATAGGGATAGTTGATCCAGGCGACCAAACGGTACTTGTTTCCGGCGATATTGAACACCACACGCCCGTCCTTAAGAAGGCTGGCACTTGCAAACTGCGCCTTGACCTCGTTCGGGGTTGCCCAGTCGGCCTTGAGAGCTTCCCGGTACCATGCCATTCCTGG
>JBLRWT010000690.1:0-1063 GCA_047921095.1 Wenzhouxiangella sp.
GGTATCTGCGGACTCGCGCCTCGCCAGCACCGAGCCGCGGCCACGGCCAGTATTTGGGTTGGATCGCGTACCCCCGGCTGGATGGCGCCGGCCTGTTCGGTCGGGATCCGGGGCTCGGTTGGATGAGCAGGCCGGCCCCACGCGGCCGGCGTTCGGGTCGGCCGGCGGCACAAGGCCTGTTTCGCCCCCGGTATCGGGATGCGCCTCGATCAACAATGTTCCGATTCGCGGCAGCAGCGCATGCACGGCTACAATGGCGCTTGCTTCTGATTCCCGATCTTTGCGACCCTCTGCATCCATGCCGTACCTGATCCTCGTCACCTGCCTGTGGGCTTTTTCATTCTCGCTGATCGGCGAGTACCTGGCCGGCCAGGTCGACAATTACTTTGCCGTGCTGACCCGGATCGGCCTGGCGGCTTTGCTGTTTCTGCCGGTGCTGGCCTGGCGGCGGCTGCCGGGCGTGCACAAGCTGGCGCTGATGGGCCTGGGCGCGGTGCAGCTCGGGCTGATGTACGGGTTCTTCTACCAGTCGTTCCTGCTGCTGAGCGTGCCGGAGGTATTGCTGTTCACCATCTTCACGCCGCTGTACGTGACGCTGCTCGACGATCTGCTGGCCGGCCGGTTCTCGCCGGTGCACCTGCTGGTCGCCGTGCTGGCCGTGGCCGGCGCGGCGGTGATCCGTTACCGCCAGCCCGGCGATGATTTCTGGCTGGGTTTTCTGGTGGTGCAGGGCGCGAATCTGTGTTTTGCCGCAGGCCAGGTCGGCTACCGTCATCTCAAGCCGCATCTGCCGACCGATCTGCCGGCGCATGCCAGCTTCGGCTGGTTCTATCTCGGTGCGCTGGTGCTGTCGGTCATCGCCTGGGGGTTGTTCGGCGATTCTGCAGCAATGCCGACGACCACCGTCCAGTGGGGCGTGCTGGCCTGGCTGGGGCTGGTCGCCTCCGGGCTGGGATATTTCCTGTGGAATCTGGGCGCCACGCGCGTCGATGCCGGCACGCTGGCAGTCATGAACAACGCCCTGATCCCGGCCGGGTTGGTGGTCAACCTGTTGATCTGGAAC
>JBLRWT010000691.1:0-1054 GCA_047921095.1 Wenzhouxiangella sp.
GCCCGTTGGTCCCTTCTTGATTAGCCTGGTGGCATAGGATAGCGCGCCAAGACCACTCGTTGGGACTATTGCTTAAGCCTGCGTGGCCAGGGAATGAAGGCCGAGGTCTCCGCCTGATATTGGCGGTAGGCGTCACCGCGCGATTTCAGCGCCTGGCGTTCGGTGTAGGGAATGCCGGTCAAGCGATACAGGAACAACAGCATCAACACCGGCCCCAGCCAGGTGATCCACTGGTTCGGGGCGCCGATGGCAATCAGCGGATAGCTGAACCAGTGCAGCCATTCAAAGAAATAGTTGGGGTGACGCGAGTAACGCCACAGCCCATCCTTGCAGACCTTGCCACGATTGTCCGGATTGTTGCGAAAGGCGGCTAGTTGCCGATCAGCGATATTTTCCCCCACCAGGCTGACGAACCAGATTGCGACGCCGGCAATCACCCACCCGGTCAGCGCCGGGGAAGGATCATTGGCCACCACCCAGGCCGGCAGGGCAAACAGCCAGGCAAGCAGCCCCTGGACCAGAAAGAACAACAAGAAAAAGGGTTGCTGACGCGCGCCGAATTGTTCGCGCATGGCCTGATAGCGACCATCTTCATGGGAATGACCGGCCAGCCGCACCGCCAAATGCCGGACCAGCCTAAAGGCCCAGGTGCCGGTGATCAGTACCACCAGGATGCGCTTTTCCAGGCTGCCGTCACCGACGAGCGCATAGCCTATCGCCAGCAATCCAATCGACGCCGCCCAAGCCACATCCACCCAGTCCGCCCGCCCGGACCGAACCTGCCAGACCCACAGCCCCAGCATGGCCAACAGTACCAACAGCAAAGCAACAATCAGTTCCATCCAATCAGTATGCCAGCCAGGCGGTGAACAAAGCGTCTGCCCTTGTCCTTTCCCCTTTTCCCTTTTCCCTTTTCCCCTTTTAACCGGAGGTAAAAATCAACTTCGGCCGGTTATACAAGGTACCGGCGACCGCAGCCAGGGCCAGGGCAGCCAGGCTGGTGGTCAGGATCGACAGGCCGATCCAGGTCAGGTTGACCGGCTCGCCGCGAACC
>JBLRWT010000692.1:0-1039 GCA_047921095.1 Wenzhouxiangella sp.
GATGCTGACAGGATTCAGCTTCGCACCGACACCGCAATCAGATCATTTGGCAACCGGCTTGAAACCGACATTGCCCTGGCATCCGGTGAGCGCATCGTGATGGGTCTGGTCGAAAACGAAGAACGGGACTCGCTGCTGCTGTTTATCGTGCAAGCTGAAATACTCTGATGGTCATGGCTTGCACAGACGCCAAACCGGCTTGATGCTTCGTGCTGGACGAAACCGAATTCGAGCGGCTGTATCATGGCCTGGAGAAACGGCTGTTCAACATTGCCTGGCGCTGGACCTGGAATTCGGCCGAAGCGCAGGAACTGGTGCACGAGGGCTTCATCCGGATCTGGGCGCGGCGCGCAACGATCGATCCACTCACAGCGGAGCGCTACCTGGTGCGAACGCTGATCAACCTGTGTCACAAGCGCGCCCGGCGGAAGCGCCGCTGGAACCGGGTTCGCGAGCTGCTGCCTCTGCCGCGCGAGAATCCCGACAACCCGGAGGAAAGCTTCCAGGTGCATGCTCTTCGCCGCGCGATGGAATCCCTGCCCGACCAGCAACGAGATGTGCTGCTGCTGACGGAGTTCACGGACATGAAGCAGCACCAGATCGGCGAATTGCTCGGGATCCCGGCCGGCACGGTTGCATCGCGCCGCAACACCGCCCTGCGGAAGCTCAAGGAGGTCATGCATGAACACTGAATCAGACCTGATGGGCTGGCTCAATCCCCCGGATCACGGCCTGAGTGAGCTTAAACGGAAGATTGCACGCCGTACGGCCCGCAACAAGGCCGTTGCCGGCATCAGCGCGACGACATTCATTCTCGTCGCCGCAACTGCAGCCATCATCGACGGGATCGAGCCCACGGCACCACCCGCAGTGAGCGATCGACAATGGCAAGCCGCAATTTCGATGCAGGAAGAGAAACTAAAAGTCCTCAACGGGGCGGCACTAGAGCTCTCGGCCCCGGATTCCGAGACGCGAATCTACCTGGTTTCAACCAACCCCGGGGAAAGCCCGCCGGGATCCGGATGAAGGCAAATTCCGG
>JBLRWT010000693.1:0-1031 GCA_047921095.1 Wenzhouxiangella sp.
GATATTGATGGTCGCGGTCTGACGGCTCTGGTCGGGCATCAGCAGGATCCGCAAACCGTTATCCAGCTGATATTCGCTGATTCCTTCGACCGTGGTGACAGGGGTCAGGCGCTCGCTGTCGGCCAGGCTGGCCAGCGGAGCAAGTAAAACAACGGCGAAAATACAGGTCAGGCATGACCGGGCTGATCGAGGCATGCAGCCACTCCTTGGGAATGTTGGTGTTGGTATGAACGGGCGGACGATTCTTATCCTGTCCGATGCCCACGCCTTTCTATGATACCCCAGCTGGTTCAGAGTTCACTGTGCCGGAAGACCTGGGTCGGGTCGCTATCCACCCGCCTCGTCGCCCCAGAGTGCTTCCAGACGCTGGTCGCGGCCGCAGCGCCAGCGATAATAGCGGTAACGGGTCGGGTTCACGCGCGTGTCGATCGGTTGATCGGATAACCCGTATCCGGTCACCTGTTCAAGCGACGTCTGAGCTTGTCGGTACTGCTCGTCTCCGTGGGCGAAGATGGCCGAACGATACATCGGGCCGCGATCGCAGAACTGACCGTCAGCCTGGAAGGGGTCGATGTTGCGCCAGAATACGTGCACGAGCTCCTCATAACTGACCCGGGCCGGATCGTACAGCACCTGGACCACCTCCAGATGGCCCGTGCGGCCGCCCATCACCTGTTCATAGGACGGGTTGGGGACCTGTCCGCCGCTGAATCCGGAGATGGTCTCGATGACCCCCTCGATGCGGTCGTACGGTGGTTCCATACACCAGAAACAGCCGCCGGCAAAGGTGGCCCGCGCCAGGCCTGGCTCATCCTCCGCCACCACGGGAGAGACCAGCATCGTCATTGCGAAAAAGGCCAATGAGACCAGTGCAAAAAGCTCGGCGCCGAATGGTTTCTTCATTTGAGGTCCTTGCAAGATGCGACCCGCTCAGTGGCCGGCTTGACGCAATGCCGGCAATGGCTGACCTGCGGGGATGAATTCAAGCGCCACGCCATAGTTGCACCAGCGCTGTCCGGTCGGCTGCGGGC
>JBLRWT010000694.1:0-1002 GCA_047921095.1 Wenzhouxiangella sp.
CTATCGGGCCTTTTTGCGCGGCTAGGGAGCTAGTGAAAAGTTCACCACGGAGTGTACGAGTCCGTCCCGGAGTCCGCTGTCCCGAAAGGAACAAAAAATTACCACAGAGGCACGGAGGCACAGAGAATGAATAAACAGCTTCAATTCTTCTTTTCTCCGTGACCTCTGTGCCTCTGTGGTGAGCATTCTTGTTCCTTTGGCGACAGCAGGCCCGGGGAATGGACTGGGCCGCTCTGCGGATACGTGAGTGCCGCGCTTTGGCGCCAATCTAGCCAATCAGGGTCACCATCCCGATCGTGACCCGTCCGGAATTCTCCAACCAACCCGCCTCCCCTGGCCTCGCAACGTGACCGAGCCGACGCTTCGCTGTCCATGGCACGGAAATTGGATCTGCTGTGGTCATGGACGCACTTTGCGACAACCACTATCAAGGGAACAATCACATGTTCAATACATCCGCGGTTATGGCAGATGAAGCACGGCTGATTGACTATACGGCGGTCATAGGCGTCGGCATCCGGTTTGCGTTTCAACCGGTCGTGCACCTGCGAACGGGGCGGATCATCGGCTACGAGGCACTGGTTCGCGGGCGTTCCGGCGAGCCGGCCAGCAGCATCATTGCCAACGTACGTGCCGATAACCTCGGTTTTTTCGACCAGGCCTGCCGCAGCCGTGCCATCCAGGACGCCAGCGAACTGGGCATGGGCTCCGACCTGTTTCTCAACTGCACCCAGGTTTCGCCCGAAAACCTGCTTCTGTCCCTGACCAGCACCCAGAAGCAGGTTCAGGCCAATGAAATCAGTGCCGAGCAGATTGTCCTGGAGTTCTCCAGCCTTGCCCGCCTGGGCAATCCTCGCCAGCTGGCCAACGTACGTGATCAGGCCAATGCCTGTGGCTTCCGTGTGCTGGCTGACAACTACGGTACCGGCGAGGCCGGGCTGAAGCGACTGGCCGTGTTCCGGCCCGAGTACGTCAAGCTCGATCGTGAGATCGACAACCAGG
>JBLRWT010000695.1:0-998 GCA_047921095.1 Wenzhouxiangella sp.
CGGCGCGTTGCGGGGGGAACTGGCCGACCCGCAACGGTTGATCGTCCATCAGCCCGGCGACCCGCTGTTCATGGCGATCGGGCGCAACTTCTTCGCCAAGCAACTGGCCCTGGCCGACTGGGACCTCGCGCTCGAGAACGGGGCCAACCAATCGGTCTTCATCGTCGGCCCGCCGGGCACCACGCCCGAGAAGGAGGAGGAATACCTCCACCTGGCCGAGCAGTTGACCAGCAACCTGCGCGGCTACCTGCCCAACGGGGCCGACGTCAAGATCACCGACCTCGCGGCCCGCTCCAAGATGCCGTACTTCGAGCGGATCGAATACGCCGACAAGCAGATCGTCATGGCCGCCACCGGCGGGCTCCTGACGATGCTCTCGCAGGCCGGCAGCGGCACGCTGGCCGGCGGCACGCACCAGGCCACCCTGACCGCACTGGCCCGCGCGGACGCGGCCGCCATCTCCGAGGTCTTCCAGCAGCAGATCGACCGCGAGATCCTGCGCGCCTTCTTTCCCGGCCAGCCGCCGGCGGTCTACTTCCGGTTCGACATCCCGCAGCCGGCCGAGTCACCGACCGAGTTCATCCAGGCCGTGTCCGGCCTGAGCTGGAGCGGCTACCGCGTCAGCAAGGAACAGCTCGAGGAGAAGACCGGCCTCAAGATCGAAAACCTGCAACCGGAGAACCCCGCATGAAACAGAGCTTCGCCATCCCGGAGGACGGCTGGTTCCATATCGCCACGCCCGGCCCCTGGCCCCGCGTCCACCGCCAGAAGTGCTCAGCAAACGCATCGCCCGCCATGTCCGCCATCGCCGCCTCCTCCCCCGCGCCCGCCACGCCGACCGGTAGGGCAGGGCGATCCAGCCCGCCGCCTTTGCGGTTCACACGCAATTGACAGTTCCCTGCGCGTTCTTCTATCCTCGCCCCATAGCGGGGCTTGTGGAGTGACCCTCTCTCCGGGATAAAACATGGGAGCTTCCTGCCGGGGCATGCCCGTAATAC
>JBLRWT010000696.1:0-977 GCA_047921095.1 Wenzhouxiangella sp.
CTGACCGTTCGAATCCCCTCGCTGCTGCCGTCCGATGTGCCCGTCCTGGCCGGGATCGGCATGGATGGGCGCGTGCTGGCCTTTGCATTGCTGGCAACGATCGCGGCGGCCGCGATCAGCGGCGTGCTTCCAGCGATCCGCGCCGCACGCGGCAACACGGCGGGTGCTCTGGCCTCGGGTCGGCAAGGCGGAGATGTCAAGTCCAATCGCATCAGCCAGTCGCTTGTGGCCGTACAGATCACGCTTGCGGTGGTTCTGAGCATCGGCGCCGGGCTGGCACTCAAAACCCTGGCCGCTTTCAGCAGTATCGATCCGGGCTTCGAGCCGGCGAATGTGATCACGGCCAGGCTCGATCCCGTCCCCGATCCGCTTCGGAGTCCCGCGACGGTGAGATCGATGCAGGAAGCGCTGATCGAGCGCGTTCGTGCCTTGCCGGAGGTCAGGCAGGCCGGCCTGACCAGTGTCGCTCCGCTGGAGGGCATCGGTGCCGACTTCACGGCATTCGATATCCTGCATGATCGTCAGGATCAAGGCAATCTCCCACTGGCTCACTTTCCGCATATATCACCCGGTTATCTAGATGCCATGGGGGTGGAGTTGATCGAGGGTCGTTTGTTCGATGCGACCGACCGGAACGATTCGCTGCCCGTCGCCGTGCTCAGCCAGTCCCTGGCCGAGCGCTACTTCACCGACGGCAATGCCATTGGCGGACAAATCGGTCAGCCCTGGTCTGACAACTGGTGGACCGTGATCGGCGTGGTCCGGGATGTCTACTATGAAGCGCTCGATCAATCCGGGCAGTTCGCCATCTATCGACCGCTGGCTCAGGCGCCCCGGGAGACGGTGGTATTGGCAGTGAGAAGCCCGGCTGATCCGAGGACAGTGGCATCGGCGCTCAGGAATATCGTAAACGAGCTGGATGTCGAGGTTGCGGTCAGCCGCTTGCAAACCGGCCAGCAGCGGCTGGCGCAATCCAT
>JBLRWT010000697.1:0-969 GCA_047921095.1 Wenzhouxiangella sp.
ATTGTCCGGCGGCAGCCAGTGGTTGTCCGGGCTGACGAAGCGTTCGAAGAACAGCCAGGTGCGGCGTGCTGTTGTGCGCAGAAACTGCTGATCTGCGGCCGATAACTTCTCCGGCTTGCGACCCAGCGGACGATCCAGCCAGGAAACCACGAGCGGGGCCAGTAGCCAGGCCAACAGGAAGGGTGCGGCGACCGGAAGTGCCGAAGGATTGATCAGGCCGATCAATACGGTTGCAACAATGGCAACCACGGGCGATGCCCAAAGCTCGCGAACCAGACCGATCAGCCTGCCATGACCACGCATGCGTCGGTGAGCGTGGGCCGCTGTGGTCCATTCGAGTAAGTGCCGTCGCGTGATGCCGAGCCGGATCAGGGTGCGGAAGATGGCATCGAGCAGGACGTTGGTCTGATACGGCAGCAGCATCAAGCTGATCAGCCAGTGTTCGACATGGCGCAACAGGCTGGGCGGTGCGTTGATCACCAGTGCTGGGGACGCGGCAGGACGGCTGACCACACGCGTGGCAAGGCCCAGCAGGTCGGCGAGCAAGGGTGCTGCGGCCAGTGCCGCGATGGCGATGGTCCAGGCCAGGGCGGAGCCGGGCAGCCAGCCCAGCCAGGCCAGCAGCAGCAAGGCCAGGGTCGCTGGCGGCATCAGGCTTCGGCGCAGGTTGTCGATGATCTTCCAGCGATGGAACCACTTGACCGGGTTCGGGGCCAGGCTGCCATCTTCCTTGCGTACGCGCCGGAACAGCCACGGCAGCAATTGCCAGTCACCGCGTACCCAACGGTGCAAGCGGCGCATGTAGGTCGCCGTGTTGGGCGGAAACTGCTCGAGCAGGATGAGGTCGGTCGCCAGCCCGACCCGGCCGTGCACACCCTCGAGCAGGTCGTGGCTCAGGACCGTGTTTTCCGGAATCCTGCCGCTGAGCGTGTGTTCGATCGCCCGCCAATCGTAGATCCCCTTGCCGGT
>JBLRWT010000698.1:0-927 GCA_047921095.1 Wenzhouxiangella sp.
CGCAACGGAAAAGTGATGATTGGTTAGCCTTTAACCTTTAACCTTTCACCTTTCACCTTTTTACCTTTCACCTAGTCCGAAAAAGTCCCGCGCACAAGCCGTGGTTTCTTCGGCCAGGCGCGGTGGCGACACACCGCGGCAGGCCGCCACGGTGCCGGCGATCCAGGGCAACCATTGCGGTTCGTTGCGGTGGGTGCGGGCCTTGGGACGGAGATTGCGGGGCTTCAGGTAGGGCGAATCGGTTTCGATCATCAGGCGCCCGGCCGGAATTTCCGCGACGAATTCCTTCAGATGATGACCGCGACGCTCGTCGCAGATCCATCCGGTGATGCCGATGTGGCAATCGAGCGCCAGGTAATCGAGCATCGCCTCGCGGGTGTCGGTAAAGCAGTGCACCACCGCCCGGGCCAGGTGAGGACGAAATTCGCGCAGGATGGCGACGAAGTCCTCGTGCGCATCCCGCTGGTGCAGAAAGACCGGCTTGCCGCAGGCCACGGCCAGTTCCAGTTGGCGCTCGAAGGCCTTGCGCTGGGCAGAACGCGGCGAGAGGTCGCGGAAATAATCCAGACCACACTCGCCCACGGCCACAACGCTGTCCTCACGGTGCAGTTCAGCCAGTACGCTGGCCGTATCGCTGGTGAAATCCGAGGCAAGATGTGGGTGCACGCCGGCGGTGGCATAAAGTGTTCCGGGCCATAGGGTGGCCAGCTGACTGGCCTTCACGCTTCCCGCTTCCGATGCCCCGGTGACGACCATCTGGAGCACGCCCTGGGCCTGGGCATTGGCAATGACCTCGGCGCGATCCTTTTCAAAGCTTTCGTGGGTGAGGTTGCACCCGATATCGATGAGTTCCATGCCGCGGCATTCTACGTCAGGCCGGGCCAGGAGTGAGCACCGTTCGTCAAGGCCCCGACCGTCGCGGGGCCT
>JBLRWT010000699.1:0-923 GCA_047921095.1 Wenzhouxiangella sp.
GCGTGAGCGCGACCCAGCCGAGCAGCCGCCGCAAGAGGGAGTAGAGGAAGCCGACGGTGGTTGAAAAAGTCTCTCGCCAAGGCGCCAAGACGCCAAGGGCGCCAAGGTTCAAGAACGATATTGATGAGGATCAGGCTGCTGCTGCCGTTGTTGATTCGGCTATCGCGATCCACCGTGATCTCGGTCCTGGGCTGCTTGAATCGGTATACGAAGCCATACTTGCGCACAAGCTGGAGCAAAGAGGCTTCAAAATTCAACGCCAGGTACCAGTGCCGCTCAATTATGAGGGTGTGAAGTTCAAAGAAGCATTTCGAGCTGACTTGATTGTAGGGGATAAGGTCATTGTCGAAATAAAGACTGTCGAGAGGTTGAACAACGCTCACAGGAAGCAACTGCTAACCTATCTCAAATTGACCTCGCTGAAAGTCGGCATACTTCTCAATTTTTCAGAAGCCCTGATGAAAAACGGAATCACGCGGATCGCGAATGCATTCGATGACTAGCCTTACGCTAGCCATCTTGGTTTCAAGGTCTCTCGCCAAGGCGCCAAGACGCCAAGGGCGCCAAGGTTTAAGAAAGAAATTGATGACGACGGCCCTGATGAAAAACGGAATTGCACGGATTGCGAATGCTTTCGATAGTTAACCTCGTCCCGGCCCTCTTGGCGACCTTGGCGCCTTGGCGTCTTGGCGAGAGACCTTTCTGCCAGCCAACCAGACCACGGAGATGTTGAAGTATTCCCTCAAGCACTTGGCTTCGGCGATTCCGACGCTTTTCTTGTTGGTTGCCTTGATGCTTTCAATGATCAATCTCTTTTCAGCCCTCTTGGCGACCTTGGCGCCTTGGCGTCTTGGCGAGAGACAACACCGCCAGCCAACCGGACTACGGCGATGTTGAAGTATTCTCTCAAGCGCCTGGCTTCG
>JBLRWT010000700.1:0-919 GCA_047921095.1 Wenzhouxiangella sp.
CGGGGGCCTGCTGTTCTACGAAACCTTCACCCGCGAGAAGGTGGACGATGCGGGGCCGTCCAATCCGGACTTCCTGCTCGCCCCCAACGAACTCCTGCACCTGTTCTCGCCCCTGCGCCTGCTGGCCTACCGTGAGGAGGGCGTGGTGGGCGATGCCGGCCGCGGCCTGCGCAACGTGGCGTACCTGGTGGGCAGGCGTGAGGGGTGAGGAGTGAGGCGCCGCATGGGCACGCTTCGCTTTGCCCATCCTACGGCTGCACCGGTCTACCGGGAAGAGGGCGCGGTGGGGGATGTCGGCCGGGGCCTGCGAAACGTGGGGTTCGTTCCTCACCCCAACCTACGACTGCTGTTTTTTGCCACAGAGGTCACAGAGAGAAAACCAACCGGCGTAGGGCGGATAAGCGAAGCGCATCCGCCGTGCCTCGGCCCGCCAATGCCGGATACGGCTGCGCCTTATCCGGCCTACGTTGCTGCTCGTCACGCTCTTCGGTCACCCGCTACGATTTCTTCCGCATGGGTCCGCTGCGCTTGACCCATCCTGCCGGAAGAAGGGCAGTAACAAGTGACGGGGCGGCATCATGCCCCGTGCGTCACCCGCCACGGCTTGACCATCGCATCAACCGCATCTACTATGTAAGCAAGTACTCACTTACATTCATGGACGCCATGCGCAAATCAGGCGAGGAACGGCGGGAAGAGATCATCCAGGCGGTGCTGGACCTGGCCGGCGAGCGGGGCGTGGGGCAGGTGACCGCCCAGGCCATCGCGGACCGGGTGGGCATCGCCCAGCCCACGGTCTTCCGCCACTTCAAGACCCGCGATGCCATCCTGCGCGCGGCGCTGGAGTGGATCGGCCGGAGCGTGCTCACGGTGCTCACCCCGATCTTCGCAGGGCCGGGGCCGGCCGATGCGCGTCTGC
>JBLRWT010000701.1:0-906 GCA_047921095.1 Wenzhouxiangella sp.
CTGGTCAGTATTGACTAGGTCGGTGCTGCTGAAGACGGGAGACGGGAGACGGGAGAGGGGAGAGGGGAGAGGGGAGAGGGGAGAGGGAAGACGGAAGACGGAAGACAGAAGACAGAAAGACAGAAAGACAGAAGTCGGTGCGGCGGTTGGGGGCGTCAGGGCAGTTTTTGCAGTGCGGCCTGGTCGAGACGGAATACCGTCCAGTCGTCCATCGGGCGGGCGCCGAGCGAGTGGTAGAAATCGATTGCTGGCTGGTTCCAGTCCAGCACGCTCCACTCCATGCGCCCGTAGCCACGGGCTCTGGCGATGCCGGCCAGGTGGAGCAGCAACGCCTTGCCGATACCGCGGCCGCGATGGCTTTCGCGCACGTAAAGATCTTCCAGGTACAGGCCCGGACGGCCGAGGAAGGTGGAGAAGTTGCGAAACCAGAGCGCGAACCCGCACACCTGTCCCTGCCATTCGGCCAGGACCGCTTCGGCTACGGATTCATCGCCAAACAGGGCCTGACGCAAAAGATCGACGGTTGCCACAACCTCTTTGGCCAGCTTTTCGTATTCAGCCAGCTCACCAATCAGCTCGAGCAGGATCGCTTCGTCGCCAGCCCGGACCGGGCGAATCGTCAGATCCGTGTGCATGTCCGCTAGAGGGCTTTTTCCAGTTCGGGAACGAGTTCGAACAGGTCACCGACCAGGCCAATGTCGGCGATCTCGAAGATCGGCGCCTCGGCATCCTTGTTGATGGCAACGATCGTGCCTGCATCCTTGATACCGGTCAGGTGCTGGATCGCGCCGGAAATGCCGATGGCGAAATACATGTCGGGCGCGATGATCTTGCCGGTCTGGCCGGTATGTTCTTCGTGAGGCCGCCAGCCCTCATCCGAAACAGGACGGGAGCAGGCTGTTGCAG
>JBLRWT010000702.1:0-863 GCA_047921095.1 Wenzhouxiangella sp.
TGCCTAATTCTTGTTCAAAGAGGAGAAAAGCCGGTCGCTACAGGAGTCCCCCCTGGCAGATCTTCACTTGTTCACAAGGCTATCCACAATCACTGTGAACAGCTTTATTGCACCTGCATAGAATAAAAACTTCTTAACCCTACAGGGGGGTGGCACAATCGGCAGGATCGCCCTTTAATTTAGCCAGAGCATGGGGCAAAACCGGAAGCAGTACCGATAAGTTTTCGCTCGCGCCACGTGGACTGCCCGGGAGATTGATGATCATACTCTGCTTGCGAACCCCGGCAAGAGCACGGGAAAGCATGGCATGGGGTGTCTTTTCGAGGCTGACTGCACGCATCGCTTCAGCCATCCCCGGGATCTGATAGTCCAGTACCGATTCTGTTGCCTGGGGTGTGCAATCACGGGGGCTTAGACCGGTTCCACCGGTTGTCAGGATCAGGTCAAGATGAAGATCGTCCACCCAGCCCTTCAATATAACAACAACCTTTTCAAAATCGTCAGCAACGACCAGATAGCGGTCTACGCTACCGATTCCACTAACCATCTGCGTCAACAATGGACCACTTTCATCCACCCGCTCTCCGGATGAGCCCTTATCAGACAGGGTCAAAATGCCAATTTTGTATTTGTGATGAGCCATAATCATGCTCCTGACAAAAACATCAATGTTTTTTCAAAGCCATCATGCGCCGTGCGTTATTGATAATCGGCTGGGTGACATTGCGGCTGCCGGCAATGTCCTTGATATCACGCTCCGACAGAAAGCTCATCATCCGCATGGCCTGCTGCAAAGGGGTCCGTGGATGGCAAACCAGGGCTTTTTTGACATCATAAAGCTTGACCCAGTCCCGATTCAGCAA
>JBLRWT010000703.1:0-861 GCA_047921095.1 Wenzhouxiangella sp.
AAAACCGTTACGACGGGCGATTTCCATTACCTCGATGACCCACCCATGACGCGCGGACTTATCGGCCATCAGCAGGAAGGTCATCTCTTTTGTGGCTTCCGTCCCCAGACTGAACAGATGGCTATGCAACGCCGAGAGGGTAATGGCTTCGCGGTGCAGATAGAGATCCCCATCTTCAGTCAGATAAACCTCTACTTCCCGCTTTTCTGTCACAACCTGCTGGGCTCCGCCATCCGGCAAGTCGATCGTCACTCCCGGACGTTCGATAAAGGTTGTTGAGATCATGAAAAAAATTAACAACAGAAAAACAACATCGATCATCGGTGTCAGTTCAATCCGTGGTGATTCGCTGACCTTGCGCCGGAATGCCATGCTACCCCTCGACCTGATCGACGATCTTCATGGAAGCTTCCTCCAGTTCAAGGGTCAGACGATCGGAGCGGGCTGACAGATAACGATGAACCAGCAGCATCGGTACCGCTACGCTGAGGCCGGCGGCGGTGGTGATCAGCGCTTCGGAAATACCGCCACCCAGGGTTGCCGGTGTACCGACCCCTTCAGCCGCAATCACATTAAAGGCGTTGATCATTCCCAGAACTGTCCCGAGCAGACCGAGCAAGGGAGAAACATTGGCAATGGTTGCGAGCAAGCCGAGGTAGCGCTGCAGAAAAACAGCTTCACGCTCACCCACTTCTTCCGCCAGCGATTTAAGATGGGCACGTGAGGCGCCGCGGTTTTTAAGAATAACTACCAGAATTCGGGCTAACGGTGAGCGACCCTGCAGACAGAGTTCCAGCGCGTCTTCAGGGCGATTGGTGCTTAACAGATCGGACACCTTGGCTCGCAAGCGAAACAGCTCGC
>JBLRWT010000704.1:0-847 GCA_047921095.1 Wenzhouxiangella sp.
CTGTTTCTCGCCATTGGCAAGGTCATCGCTGGCGTACTGGGCCACTCCCAGGCGCTGGTTGCCGATGGCGTCCATTCGCTGTCTGATCTGGTCAGCGATGTACTGGTTCTGGCGGCGGCTCACTGGGGCTCTCACGGTGCTGATGAAAATCACCCGTATGGTCATGCGCGAATCGAAACAGTCGGCACTGCCATTGTCGGCATCCTGTTGCTGGCGGTGGCAGCGGGTTTCCTGATCGATTCCATCGGTCGCCTGATGTCTCCTGAGCGTCTGTTACAACCCGGCTGGCTTGCCTTGTCGGCAGCGATTGTTTCTGTAGCGACCAAGGAAGTGCTCTATCACTACACCCTGCGGGTCGCCCACTCGACCCGGTCGACGCTGATCGAGGCCAACGCCTGGCATCATCGAACAGATGCACTTTCATCGGTGGTCGTCATCGTCGGCGTCATCGGAGCGATGTCAGGGTTGGTCTGGCTGGATGCCGTGGCGGCCATGGTTGTTGCCGTGATGGTAGGCTGGGTGGGGTGGAAATTCATTGGGGCCTCGGTGGCCGAACTGGTCGATACCGGGTTGTCGCCAGGGCGCCTGAACAAAATTGACCGGTTGATTCTTTCGGTTGACGGGGTGCGCGGCTATCGCCAGCTTCGAACGCGCCGCATGGGCGGGCAGGCTTTCATGGACGTTCAGATCCTGCTTGATCCAGAGTTGACACTTGCCGAGGCTGACGCGATTGCAATGGAGGTCCAGCAACTGCTGATCAGCGAAGTCCGGGACATGGCCGACGTCGTCGTCGGTATTCGTCCCTATCATCCTCGAAGGTGAGCCCCTTTTGACCGCTGTGCGTTTG
>JBLRWT010000705.1:0-847 GCA_047921095.1 Wenzhouxiangella sp.
CGCGCTGTCGCCCCCATCGAGCGCGTCGGCAACCAGTCTGGGGCCGAGGTCCGAACCACCAATGCCGATATGCAGCAGGTCGGTGAGGCCAGTCGCACCGGAGTGCAAGCGCTCGGCGACCGCCAGGAAACCATTCCGATCGCCGGCCACATCGCTGGCACCGGGAAGATCTTCCGGTTGTTCAGCACGGAGCGCCATGTGCAGCGCGGGTCGGTTTTCGCTGGGATTGACCACCTCGCCTGCGAACAGCCGGCCGGTCGAAGCGGCAAGGGCGTGATGGACCGGAAGTTCCAGCAACTGGTCGCGACCCTGGTCGGTCAGCGGCAGTCGTGAATAGTCGAGGGTCCATCCGCCGTTGCGCAGCGAATAGCGGGGATAGCGCTGTGGATCAGCGCGGAAAAGTTCGACCAGACCCGGAATGTTGTTTTTACGCAACACCCCGCAACCAACTCTAGGCCGCCTGGGGCGGAATCTGACCCGAAATCCGCATGATGCGGTTATCGCTGTCCGGGTAGACCAGGGTGGGATCGAAACGGCGTGCCTGGGCCTCATCCATCTGCCCATAGGCGGCGATGATGATCAGGTCACCGACCGCCACCTTGTGGGCGGCAGCGCCATTGACGCTGATCAGTCCGCTGTCCCGCTCGCCACGAATGGCATAGGTAACGAAACGTTCGCCATTGTTGATATCGTAGATATGTATCTGTTCGTACTCAAGAATTCCGGCCGCTTCGAGCAGCGCCTCGTCGATGGCGCAGGAGCCTTCGTAGTCAAGCTCGCAGTGAGTGACACAGGCGCGGTGCAATTTGGCTTTGAGCATCAGTGTTTGCAAGGGATTTACCTCTGC
>JBLRWT010000706.1:0-845 GCA_047921095.1 Wenzhouxiangella sp.
CGGGCATGACCGCAATCGCATAGCTCGCCGCACCGGACTCGCTGACCCGAAAATCACCGCGAATCGCACCCACCGCCGCGCTGGCGGCATCGGCGGCCAGAAGCGGGTTGGCCAGCGGCGCCGGCGGCGCTTCCGGACTGGCGCTCTGCGCGAAAACACCGGACACCAGCAACAAGCCCGCGACGATTGCCGACAGGCGCACACGAAAAGAAAATATCACCACCAATACCCCGCACCAAAGCGGCCGCGCCCTGAACAGGAACGGCAAGTCTCAGACCGCCGGGTGACCTTGAAATCCGTATCCTCTGCTGGGCCGAGACGGCATTGCGCCGCTGGTTACGCTTTGGCTGGTGATGTGTTGGGATGAGCGGCAAGCCGGATGACGATCCGCCTGCCTTCTGTCCAGCCCCCGCGACTTCCGGGAGCTTGTCAAACCCACTTGATACGGTCCTGTCTGCCCGACACCAATACCACTGAAAAACGGCGCAAGTATGCGCCGTTTTTTCCCCTTGTCAAGAGAAATCTACGCGCCGGTTCCAGCATGAAAAAATACTTTTCTTTCAATGCATTGGCGACATCCCGAAACATTATTCCAACTATTGACGCCCCTCAGCGAAGCCCGTCCCGCAGCTGCTTCCACCAGTACACGCCCTGGATGGCGGCACGACCGATGATGCCGCCCGCCCAGGCCGGGCCCCAGGGCCGGAACTCGGCCAGCCGGGATCGGTCGCCGATGAGCGACTCGGCTGGTCAAGGAATCGCTTCCCGGTCCAGTAGATCTTGCCGGCCGTCCCCTCGCGCGATTCTCTGATCTGGCTGACGTAGCCCCGCGCGTTGTAGATGGG
>JBLRWT010000707.1:0-830 GCA_047921095.1 Wenzhouxiangella sp.
GCGCTTCCGGCGCCTGGCAGTTCCTGAGCGGCACCGCGCGCGAATACGGAATCGAGATCAACGAGTTCTACGATGGCCGGCGCGATGTTTATGCAGCCACCAGGGCCGCACTCGATTACCTCAGCTACCTGAGCAACCGTTTTGATGACTGGAATCTGGCTCTTGCCGCCTACAACGGCGGTCAGGGGCGTGTGTCGCGCGCAATGGCGCGCAACCGCGCGCGCAACAAGCCTGTCGAGTGGCATGATCTTTCATTGCCCCGCGAAACGCTGGCCTACGTACCGAAGATGAATGGTCTGGGCTGTCTTTTCAGCAATCCCGAGCACTATGGGTTTGAAATACCAGTCTGGACCGATCAGCCCAGCTTTGCCGTGGTTGAACTCGAGCAGCAAGTGGATATTGTCGTCGTGTCGGCCCTGGCCGGTCTTGAGCTTGCCGAAATGGTCGCCCTGAACGCAGGCCTCAATCGGCATCTCACATCGCCGACCGGCCCGCATCACCTGATCGTGCCGCTGGAACAGAAAGAGCGGGTACTGGAAGTCTTGCCGGGCCTTGATGCGTCGGACATGGTGGTCTGGCGCGAAATCACCGTGCGACGCGGTGACACCCTTTCCGGGCTGGCACATCGACATGACACCAGTGTACGCGCGCTGCGCGCCGCCAATAACCTCAACGGTGACATGCTGTCCATCGGTCAGAAACTTCGACTGCCATCCAGCGGCGTGACGCCAGCCAATTCGCCATATGCCTCCGGCTACCAGGAACTGGCCAGCCTGCAAGAGCGCCTGCTGCCGACCCGACGTTTTCATCACCAGGTCCGGCCTGGAGAG
>JBLRWT010000708.1:0-830 GCA_047921095.1 Wenzhouxiangella sp.
CTCGTAGCGGTCGCCGGGGTCACCGGCCAGGGAGTCGCCCACAACCAGCGGCAGGCGGCTGCCGTTGCCGCCGATGCCGTGCAGCATCAGGTTCATGGCGCACAGCCGCGCCGTGCTCTGCACCAATTCGCACCCCTGGAAAGTTTCGCCCTTCAGCGCCTTGCGCTCGTCCTTCGTCATGTGCGGATGGTGCTTGACGATGTAGTCGTGGGCGGCGAGGAGAAAGCCGCCGGTGCCGCAGGCTGGGTCAAGAATGGATTGCCCGAGCTGCGGGTCGAGCATGTCGACCATGAACCGGGTGACGGCGCGGGGGGTGTAGTATTCGCCCGCATTACCGGCGGATTGCAGGTCAGAAAGGATCTTTTCGTAGATGTCGCCGAAGTGCTGGCGCTCACTCAGGTTGTTGAAGTCGATGCCGTTGATCTTGTTCACCACCTGGCGCATCAACTGGCCGGACTTCATGAAGTTGTAGGCATCCTCGAACACGTCGCGCACGGTTTTCGCCCGGGGCGATCGCGGCGGCAGGTTCTTGAGCTTCGGGAACAGCTCGTCGTTGATGAAGCCCAGCAGTTCATCACCGGTGATGCCTTCCGGGTCAGCCGCCCAGGTGCGCCACTGGAATTTCCTCGGGATCGGCGAGCGGTAGTCGTCTTTGAGCAGCTCCAGTTCCTGGTCCTGATCGTCGATGATCTTGAGGAAGGCCTTGAGCGTCTCGGGGTCACGGTAAGGGAGGTAGGCGTTCTTGAAGATGTCACGGAAGAGCGGCGGGATGCCAGGATTTTCGGGCATCCTGGAAATGCCTTCGCCGTAGAGGCCGAGCATCTCGTGGC
>JBLRWT010000709.1:0-826 GCA_047921095.1 Wenzhouxiangella sp.
AACCAGGATGGCGCGGCCGGAAGCGTCGAGGAGCTTGAGCGCATCGTCACCCAGATCCGCGCGCGCTGGCCGAACACGCGGATCGTGATCCGCGGCGACTCGGGGTTTTGCCGGGAGGATCTGATGAGCTGGTGCGAGGCGACAAAGGGCGTGGGCTACGTGCTGGGTCTGGCCCGCAACAAGCGTCTCGCCAGGGCGCTGGGTCGGGAGATGGCCCAAGCGCGTGCCGAGCACGAGACCACCGCCAAGCCGGCGCGCCGATATCGCGACTTTCGCTACCGCACCCGCAAGTCCTGGTCGTGTGAGCGCCGCGTGGTGGGCAAGGCCGAGGTGCTTCCCGGCAAGGACAACCCACGCTTTGTGGTCACGAACCTGCCCGTCAGCCGAGCGGGTGCGAGGCGCTTGTACGAGCAACTGTATTGTGTCCGGGGCGAGATGGAGAACCGCATCAAGGAGCAGCAGCTGGGGCTGTTCGCCGATCGCACCAGCAGCGAGACGATGCGCGCCAATCAACTCAGACTGTATTTTTCCTCGTTCGCCTACGTGCTGATGCATGGCCTGCGCCGGCTCGGCCTTGAAGGCACTGTGCACGCCAAGGCCCAGTGCACGACGATGCGCCTGAAGCTTTTGAAGATCGGTGCCCGCATCCGGATTACCGTGCGCAAGGTCTGGCTGTCGTTCTCCGAGGCCTACCCTTACGCCAGCGACTTCGCTCAGATCCTCGCCAAGGTGCGTCGCTATCCCGCCTGGGCACCCCCCGGCTGACTCGCACTTGATCTCAACCTGCTCGGACCGCCAGCAAAGCCTCCTGGCGTGGTCTCACTCG
>JBLRWT010000710.1:0-812 GCA_047921095.1 Wenzhouxiangella sp.
GTCGAAGATGGTCGGCAAGCCGTTGCCGGAAGGGACGATTTTGAGGGTATTCTCGCCATTCTGTTAGTGGAGGTGGCGCATGTCCGGTTTGGTCGCCAGGGAGAAAATCGGATGCTCCATGGTCGAGGTGTCATCCTTCGGAACCACGTCCGCAATGTCGAGGATGAAGAAGTCTTTTTGAGGGTGTCGGTCGGGGAGCAAGGCCATGATGAAGACATAGCTCAGATTCGCGCTATCAGGAACCCAAAATTCGCGCCATCAGGAACCGATCAACATTCGCGCCTTTCGGAACCCAGATTCGCGCCTTTCGGAACCCAGATTCGCGCCTTTCGGAACCCTGTGGATAGTTTTCGCGATCAGAGACAAGGAGTTAGCGCCACTTTTGAGGCTGGTAACATACTCCGTAGGTAACACTATTAACACTAGGGATTTTTGAACTTCATCGTTCGGAATGTCAGTGAAAGCCGCCGAGACCGAAAATGCTTCTGCCCCTCAAAGACATCCGTTTTCCTTGCGGGGATAGCATGGGTCCACAGGTGGCGAGCGTCACCACTCAAAATCAATAGACTCGCTGATTGGAGGTGTAGCTCCATTTGCTGAGAAAGGGTCTGGGAGGCAAACCGCACCACACAAGCTGAGAGAAGGCTCAGAGAGGCGATTGTCTCCCCAAAGCAGGGTTGGCAGTCGATATGGGCAGAGATGCCCTGTCCGGACTGATATTCGTTGACGATGACCTGGTCTGGTACAAGCTGGAAATAGCCTTCGATTGTCAGCCGTTCTGCCAGCTGTTGGAACAACTCAGGCAGCGGGCC
>JBLRWT010000711.1:0-796 GCA_047921095.1 Wenzhouxiangella sp.
CCGCGACTACTGGCATCCGCACTGGAGTCGCTACCGACAATACCTGGACACGCTGCCCGGCCGGATCATCCACATCGCCTGCCACAGCTTCACGCCGGTACTGGACGAGAAAACCCGAAGCACCGATATCGGCCTGCTCTACGATCCGTCGCGCACCGTCGAGGCCGCCTACTGTCGGGCGCTGGGCGCACTACTGCGAAATGCATTTCCGGAATTGCGCATCCATATGAATCAGCCCTACCGTGGCACCTCCAACGGCATGGGCCAGCAGCATCGCAGGCATTATCCGGACGGCAAGCTGATCACGTTTGAACTGGAACTCAACCAGCGATTCGTTGCATTTCCCCTTTGGGCAGACATCCCGATCACGATTGCCCGGTTTGTTGCCGGCTTCCGGATCTCCTGAACGACCCTGCACGCGACCCCTCACGGAACCGGAGTGTCGGACGGTTCAGGGAGTTCCCGGTCTTCCCCGGGCTCTGAAAGGAAACGATGGATCCGTTCAACGATTCGCTCGGCTGCATGACCGTCGCCGAACGGATTGATGCGCATTGCCATGGCTCGGTATTGCGCCGGATCCTCCAGCAGCCCGGATGCGGCCGTCATAATGCCTTCGACCTCAGTGCCGACCAGCCTGGCCGTGCCCGCCTCGATCGCCTCCGGGCGCTCGGTCGTATTGCGCAGCACCAGTACCGGCTTGCCCAGGCTGGGTGCTTCCTCCTGCAGGCCGCCGGAGTCGGTCATCAGCATGTAGCAGCGCTGGATGGCGCCGACCAGGGCGGCGTAGTCCAGCGGC
>JBLRWT010000712.1:0-795 GCA_047921095.1 Wenzhouxiangella sp.
CGGTGTGGTCTGCGGCGCTGTCAGCTTCAGGGTCATACAGCAGCGCGTCAAGCGACCGCGCGAGTCGCCCGGCGGCGCCCGGCGCGTGGCGGAAAAACAGCTCGGGTTCAATGAGTTCCAGTTCCATCACGAGCGGCCCGCCATCGCTGCCCACCAGGTCGACGCGCGCGTAGGTCACCGGCTCCGGCGTAGCCGCCAGCGCCCGCCTGGCCACGCTCACCTCGTCTTCGGACGGTGCGTGGACGTGCACTGTGCCGCCGTGGTCGTCCTGGACCCGAAATTCGCCCGGCGCGGCGCTCTTGCGCACCGCGTGGGTGACTTCGCCGTCGATGACCACCAACGAGACTTCCCCGTGCTCGACGATCGCCGGCATGAACGGCTGAAACAGCATGCTTTCATCGGCCACCAGCCGCTGCCAGGTGCGCTCGTGTTCACCGGCTTGCGAATGCCCGACGCGATAGGTCTCGCGACCGGCGCCGGATACGACCGGCTTGATCACGGCTTCGGGAAACCGGTGGTGCGCAAACAGGCCGGCCAGGTCCGGCGCCGGGGCCTGTCGCTCGATCACGATCGTGGGCACGGTCGGCACGCCGGCGTCGGCCAGCTCGACCAGGTAGCGCTTGTCGCAGTTCCAGCGAATCACTTGGGCCGGATTGACGACGCGGGTACACGATCCGACACGCTCCAGCCAGGCCAGAAACTCGTCCAGGCGATCGAAGTAATCCCAGGTCTGTCGGATTACGGCGGCGTCGAAACTGTGCCAGTCGACATTCGGGTCGGCCCAGTCCACGCGTG
>JBLRWT010000713.1:0-788 GCA_047921095.1 Wenzhouxiangella sp.
GCTGTCGGGGACAAGGCGCCCGACTTTCACGTCGTGCTATCGACTGATACGGCGCGTCCGCGCAGTCCGCCCCCGTCGATCCAGCGTTGCACCGAGATATGCGCCCTCGCCTCCAGCTGGAGGTCGCGCTTGCGGGCGTCAGTGCTGTAGTCATTGTTGAGCGCCCGCTCGATGTCCACCGGATGGGTGTCGTGGCCCTCGATCAGGTTGCTGTAGTAGCAGTTCATGGCGCGGACCAGGTCCGCGAGCGCAGTGCCAACACCGACCGGTCCCTCTCAGGTGCGCGGGCGCTACAGGCACATGACCGATTGACCAGTGCCTGTAGGTGAGCCTTTCGCCCGACAATCTCGATATCGATCGCTTACCTCCTATGTCCGTGCTTTCTCGTGATATTGCTGGGCCGAGTTGTGCGCTGGTCTGGATCGCTCACCTGTTGTTCGTCGGCCTTGACGCCGGCCTTCTGCTCCGCAGACAGTGAGCCCTTCGAGTGACAATCCCGGTGCTCCGCTTCGGCAGGTTGTGCCGCGTGTGTGCCATCCCCCGGATGAGCCTCTCGGGCGTGACCGCCCGGGTTGTCCGCAAGGACAGACGACGCGACAAATACCAGCGGTAATGCGAGCCAGGTCGTCAGTTTCGTTTGCATGGTCTTAAGCTCCTGAGTCATTTAACTTGCTCAGCTCTCTCGGTCATTGGCACGATGGTGCGCCATTCCGTGTTCACACGAGATATCGGCCTTCTTGACCTGTCCGCGGCACTCGTTCCAGCGAGCCTGGTACTCCGTCATATCC
>JBLRWT010000714.1:0-788 GCA_047921095.1 Wenzhouxiangella sp.
GAGGGGCTGCAGAAGGTCATTTCCGTGGCCATGCTGTCGGAAGGCTGGGATGCCAAGAACGTCACCCACATCATGGGTTTGCGCGCTTTCACCAGCCAGCTTTTATGCGAACAGGTCATCGGCCGCGGCCTGCGCCGGGTCAGCCACGACCGCGACGAGAACGGACTGTTCAAGCCCGAGTACGTGAATGTATTCGGTGTGCCGCTGTCGATCTTCCAGGACGTCGGCGACAGCGGCGAAGCGCCTGACCCGCCCAGGCCCAGCCGGCAGATCCAGTCGCTGCCCGAGCGCAATGCACTGGAAATCCGCTGGCCCAACGTCATCCGGGTGGATACCGTAATCCGGCCGACGCTGAAAATCGACTGGGACCAGGTCGAAGTCCTCGAGCTCGACCCCGCGCGCACCCCCATCGCCGCCGAACTGGCCCCGGCCCTCGGCGCCGGAACCAACATGCAGCAGGTCCGGAAAATCGACCTGGAGGCCATTCCCGAGTCGTTTCGTTTGCAACGGCTCACCTTCCGGGCCGCAAGAAAGGTTTTCGATGAACTCAAGGATCAATTCACCGCCGAGCCGACCTACCTGATCACCCAGCTCGTCCGCCTGGTCGAGGAATTCATCGCCTCGGACCGGCTGCAGATCCCGTCCGACTACCACAGCGAGCCACTGCGCCGACGCATCCTGCTCAGCCTGAACATCGACCGTATCGTCCAGCACCTGCAACGCCACCTCTACCAGCACAACAGCGAACGGCAGGAGCCGGTGTTCGACGAAGAAAACCCCATGGGCTC
>JBLRWT010000715.1:0-782 GCA_047921095.1 Wenzhouxiangella sp.
GTTTCCCATGTCGGAATGATAATAAAAGAGGCCCAATGCCCATGACCGCGCCATTCAGATGGTGTGCTGCGCTGACTGTCCTGATGGCTGTCAGCGCGTCGCTATGGGCGGGCCCGATTGGTTATGGCGTCAATTCTCGCGGCAACAACACCGACTCGCAGCTGGTCAACGCACTATGGCGCATCAACCTGTCAAACGGCGACGTGGATTACATCGGCTGGACCAGCTTTCTGGATCTGGAAGCCCTTGCGTTGCATCCTGATGGCACCCTTCACGGGGCCGATGATGAGTCCAAGACCATGGTCCGGGTCAGCAAGGTCACAGGTTTTGCTGCGCCAATCGGTGGTAGCGGCAACCGGCACAATATGGGCGTCTCGCTGAATCGCAGCCTGGATTTCGGCATGGCCTACGATTGCGACGGTACGGCATTTGTCGTTTCCGATGTGGCCCAGACATTGTTCGTGGCCAATATGGAAACAGGTCGCTTGACTGCGATCGCGGCCGAAGGCTCGCTGGGCGCTCCGATCACCGATATTGCCATCCGGGGCTCGAACGTCTACGGCATCGGTGTCGGATCCCCGGGAGCAGGTACGCCAGCCGCGCCAAACCTTTACAGGGTGAACCTCGGAAGAGCAACGGCCGAATTGATCGGCCCCCTTGGGTCGCAAGTGAGCCCTTACAACAATGCCGGGCTGGCATTCGATGAAGCCGGCGTGCTATGGGCGATCACTGATCGTCGGGCGGTCGCTGGCGGTGACTTCCCCAGCGAGATCCTGCGCATC
>JBLRWT010000716.1:0-779 GCA_047921095.1 Wenzhouxiangella sp.
CCGGATCATTCGGGCAGCGAACTCTTCGCGTATTCGATATCCAGCGCCTGCATCGCCTCGATCGGTTTCATCGCCGCGGCCCGGGCGTAGGCCTCGTTGGATTCATCGATCCTGCGCTCGCCGTGGAGCAGGTACAGGCCATTGCCGTACTCGATCCAGGCAATCGGTGCGTTGGACAGTCGAATTGCTTCCTGGAAATGCTCCATCGCCTTGTCAGCACTGGCACCGTAGGTCATCGAGCCGACCAGCTTGCCCAGTTTGGAGATGACTTCGGCGTGATACAGGCCAAGTGCGGTATGTGCTTCGGCATGTTCCGGCTGGAGTTCCAGCGTTCGGTCCAGGGATTCCCGGATCCTGCCGCCCAGCCCCTCGCTCAGTGCCTTGGTGATCGAGATTGACTGGCTGTATCGGCCCAGGTGATAGGCATGGAAATAGTGGGCGTTCGGATTGTCCGGATCCTGCTCGATCGCAGCGCTGGCGCGTTCGATTCCGGCCTGATAGATGGCCTGCTTTTTCCCGTCGTTTTCTTCCAGGTAATCGGCGTAGATGCCGGAGGCCTTGTTGATCACCACGTGGCCTGATGCGCCACAGCCGGTGCCGGCCTCGACGGCCTCGCCGAACCGCCCGGCATGGTAGTCACGCCAGGCTTGTTGCAACGCCGGGTCCTCCGGCCACGGTTCGCGGTCGCCAAGATGCAGCTTTTCCCAGTTCTTCTTCAGTGCCGCACCTTCGTAGCTGAAGTCCCCGTCAGCGCTGAACGTCGCCCAGTGGCTGGTATC
>JBLRWT010000717.1:0-775 GCA_047921095.1 Wenzhouxiangella sp.
TCATTACCTACCTGGTCCACGGCTATCTTCGGGACACGGACAACCAGTTGCGTCAGCCCCATGTGCTCGGGAAATCCGTGATCGCCAAAGGCACGATGCGCCTCTCCATGGGACTGCTGATCCTGGGCGAGATTGGCGGTAGCGCGGTCATCGGCCTGGGCGCGATGATGGGGATTTGGGGCGGCTGAAGACGGCGTCCTTGTAGCTATCCTGTGGCACATCGCGAGGTAACGCCTGATGCGATCCATGTCACGAATCGACCCGGGTTAGGTCAGTCCCCTTGTGACCCACCTCGATAGCGTGATGAACGCCCAGGCACTTGTCCTGGTTTCCCGCTAGAACTTCAGTGGTGAAACCGGCACTGGGCGATCAGCAGGCTATCGTTCTCAAAAGCGTAGACCAGCCGATGCTCACGATCAATTCGGCGGGACCAGAACCCGGACCAGTTCCCTTTCAGAGGTTCGGGTTTGCCAATACCCTGGAAGCGGTCCCTCTGAATGGCCCGGATCAGCTCGTTAATGCGTTTGATCTTTTCAGGGTCGGTTCTCTGCCAGTAAAGGTAATCAGCCCAGGCGTACTCGTGAAAGCTGATTCTCATTCCATCAGTTCACGCGCTTCACCTTCGCCTCGTCGCAAGCCCTCGATCGCTTCAGACAGGCGTGCTGCATTGCGAGGGCTGGACGCCAGGTACAGCGTTTCCTCGATCGCAGCATAATCATCCGCAGAGAGCAGCACCGCCCCCTTGCCCTTCTGGCGCGTGATGTACAGGGGCGAG
>JBLRWT010000718.1:0-762 GCA_047921095.1 Wenzhouxiangella sp.
GCTTCGAGGGCGATACGGAGCTGGAAGAAGGCTTGGTGCTGACCGGCCAGGACAGCTTCATCGTCCGGCCCGATCATTTCCTGCTGACGGTTCCGGACAACCCCGGCGCCACCGGCCCGGGCGGGCCGGTGCTGGGCGCGGCCGGCGCGCCGTTCGAGATCAATGTCGCGGCGCGCAACGCGCGCGATGCGGTGACCGAAAAGTTCGGCCGCGAATCCAGCCCCGAGGGCGTGGCGCTGGACAGCGCGGTCTTTGCCCCGGCCGGCGGCAACAATCCGCCCATGGTCGGCAGCTTCGGTTCGTTCGGCCAGGATTGTGCAGGCAGTGCAGCGGCCAATGGCACCGCCTGCGGCGAATTCGCCTGGCCGGAAGTCGGCATCGTCGAGATCACCCCGCGCCTGGCCAGCGGCGCCTACCTGGGCAGCGAGGATGTGGTCGGCCGGACCAGCGATCCGGTGGGCCGGTTCATTCCGGCCTCGTTCAATCTGTCGGCCGGCGCCATTACCGATCGCGTCGAAATCGACGGCTGCACGGCCACGTTCAGCTACATCGGCGAGCCGTTCGGCGTCGATTTCACCCTGGACGCGCGCACGGTGGGTGGGGTGACCACGGCCAACTACGAAGGCGCCTTCGCCAGGCTCGGCGCCGGCGCGCTGGGACTGGCTGCTGACGAGGACATCACCGTCGATGCGGCCATGATTGACTGGAATGCCGGTTTCGGCGATGTGATGGCGACGGTGCATGCCGATCGCGATCAGCCGG
>JBLRWT010000719.1:0-749 GCA_047921095.1 Wenzhouxiangella sp.
CAAAGCTTACTTTCTTGAGCAGATGAAAGAACTGGTAGAGCTTGAAGAGAAGATTCTTGCCCATCCTGGTCAATTGCCACCGGATGAGTTGTTGATTCAGGCCAAAAAAGACGGTTTTGCCGACCGCTACCTCGCCCAGATTCTGGGCATAGCCGAAACGGATGTGCGTGAAAAACGCCAAGCCCTTGGGGTTGAAGAGGCCTGGGAGGCGGTTCCGGTCAGCGGCGTTGAAGATGCCGCTTACTATTATTCGAGCTACAACATCACTGATTCGGTGCCGGTCAGTGAGCGCAAAAAAATCATGGTCTTAGGTGGCGGCCCGAACCGCATTGGTCAGGGGATCGAATTTGATTACTGCTGCGTCCATACCGCGCTTGCGCTGCGCGACGCCGGCTATGAAACCATCATGATCAACTGCAACCCGGAAACCGTATCTACTGACTACGATACCTCGGACAAACTCTATTTCGAACCCCTCACGGTAGAGGATGTGCTGGCGATCTATCATAAAGAACAACCGGAAGGGGTGGTAGTCCAGTTCGGTGGCCAAACACCGTTGAACATCGCTGCAGAGCTGCAAGCCGCTGGGGTCAAAATTATCGGCACCAGTCCTGAAACCATCGACATGGCTGAAGACCGCGAACAATTTAACGCCATCATGGTCAAGCTGGGAATTCCACAACCGGCTTCAGGTATGGCCTCCACCATTGATGAAGCCATCCGCATCGCTGCGCGTATCGGCTATCCGC
>JBLRWT010000720.1:0-737 GCA_047921095.1 Wenzhouxiangella sp.
TGCGCCACACCCGTTTCACTCTCGATGAGCTCGACGACAGCCTGGCGCTCAATAGCGTGACCCGCGACGGCTATCGACTGCTGCTGGAACTGGCGACCGGGGTGTCCACGGCCGAAAGCGCGGACTTCTGGTTCCGTTGGCAGCAAATCGAGTCGCGGCTGTTGGACCTGGCACCGCTTCTGAACCTGATTGACCGCCGAGAAAGTGAACGGCGTCACGCCATGTTCAGCCCGCTGGGACCTTTGCAAGCCTTGTTGTTGCTCAGGCCCTTTCTCAAGCGATAGCGGTACATCTTTCGGGGGTTCCAACTCACAAGCCCCGGCGCTAAGCTGGACCAATGCCTACCCTTGAGCGCTTGTCCGCATGCAACCACGCCGACTCACCCTGTTTCTTGCCCTGCTGGTTTTGCCCTTCATGAACAGCCTGGCTGAAACCAGCCGCCTGGATGAGGTAACCGCCGGGCGCTTTGCCGCCCTGGCGCTGAGCTGTGTCGATCAGGAATACCCCAACCTGATTCACCATGTCATGGCCGGTGATGACGAAGTTGGCCCGCCGCGGCGACTGACCCCGGCCTTCTACGGCTGTTTCGACTGGCATTCGGCCGTGCATGGTCATTGGTTGCTGGTCCGTATGGCGCGGCTATTCCCTGACAGTGATTTTGCCGAGCAGGCATTGGCGAAGCTGGGCGCCAACCTGACTGAAGACAATTTATTGCGCGAGGCGGCCTACATGGCCCA
>JBLRWT010000721.1:0-732 GCA_047921095.1 Wenzhouxiangella sp.
GCATGGCCAGCGGACGGCCGTCGCTGCTACAGGCTACAGCCGCCACAAATGGGGTCTTGCCGGCGGCACCACGGCCACGTTTGCCGCCTCTGCGCTCTCCACCCCAGAACGCATCATCGACCTGGATCTGGCCGCTCAGGGGCTTGCTGTCGTCGCGCTCGCGCATGGTTTGCATCAGCTTGTGTTTGACCAGCCAGGCCGTGTTGTACGAGACCCCAAGGTGGCGCGACAGGGCCATCGCCGAGAGGCCGCTCTTGCTCTGGGTCAACAGAAATATGGCCAGAAACCACGTCGTCAGTGGCAGCTTGGTGTGAGAGAACACCGTATTGGCGGTCAGGGAGGTCTGATGATGGCATCGATGGCATTGAATCAGCTTCCGGGAATTCAATCGGCAGTGGCTGTGGTGTTCACACTCAGGGCAGCGGAAGCCGTTCGGCCACCGCAGCTTGAAAAGCGCCTCCCAGCATGCGTCTTCGGAAGCGTAGTTTTTAAGGAATTCGGGCAAACTCATGCCTTTTTGAAATTGGACTGTATTCTTGGCCATGTCGTAACTCACTGGTTTTCAAGAGAATACGACGGTAGCATCCGGCCTTCTCAATAGCTGAGAAACATACGTAATCAGGAAACACTTTGAAATGGAAAGGCAAAATCACAAAACATAAAAACACAGCCTTCCGACAGAAGGCTCTGGAGTGTTTTTTCCAAGAGTTCCATTCCTTTTTTCTTTATCTG
>JBLRWT010000722.1:0-725 GCA_047921095.1 Wenzhouxiangella sp.
GGATAGTTTTCCTTGTCGGACTAATTTCATCTAAAAATCTCCCTGAGTAAAACTAGACAAAGATGGTCAGTGTGATTCATTTGTGTGTTTCAGATGGGCCACAATATCGCTCAGTGTGGCCGGAATGTCACTGCTAAACTCGAGATAATCACCGGTTCGTGGATGAATAAAACCGAGGGTTGCCGCATGTAACGCCTGTCCGGGAAGTTGCTGGATCAGTGTGCGCAGTTTGGGGTCGGTGATGGATGCTGCTTCGGCACGCCTGCCGTAGAGGGGATCTCCCACCAGGGGATGGCCGGATTCACTTAAATGAACCCGGATCTGGTGGGTGCGTCCGGTTTCCAGTTCGAGTTGAATCAGGCTCAGGTTGTGGTTGGAAAAGTAGTCAAGAACTGTCCATCGGGTCACCGCACGTTTACTGCGGGTTGCCTTGCTGCTGATTTTTTTACGCTGTCGTGGATGACGCCCCAGGGGTTGATCGATGGTGCCGGTTGCTGAGGGTAGCTGTCCATGAATGAGCGCCAGATATCGACGTTTGATGCTGTGCCGGCTGAACTGTTCAGACAGGTGTTGATGGCTGGCATCGTTTTTGGTGACCACCAGCAGCCCGGAGGTATCCTTGTCGATGCGATGAACGATACCTGGTCGCAGGGTTCCACCAATGCCGGCGAGATCATCACAGTGGTGAAGCAGGGCATTGACCAGGGTTCCTCTAGCATGTCCAG
>JBLRWT010000723.1:0-715 GCA_047921095.1 Wenzhouxiangella sp.
CTGGTCGGTCCGGTTGCCGCAATGGGTATTGTCATTGCCGCTGCTGTCAATTCGCTGGTCAAGGGAGCCATGGCAACGGTCATCTCGGGTCGTTCACTCGGCTTGCACGTCGGGCTGCCGCTGTTGCTTGCAGCCCTGGGTGGACTGCTGATCGCCTGGCTGGGCATGGTCGTCGCTTGAGGCCGGGGAACCGCCAGCCTCTATACTTGCAGGCTGCCATCCAAGTGGTCTCATTCCATGCTCAGCTATCGCCACGGTTTTCACGCCGGCAACCCGGCCGATGTTTTCAAGCACACGGTGCTGCTGATCCTGATCAGGGCCATGCAGGCCAAGCCGGGTGGCATTCGCTTTCTTGATACCCATGCCGGCGCCGGCTTGTATGACCTGGGCAGTGATATCGCGCTGAAAACCCGCGAATTCGAGCGTGGCATCGCCAGGCTTTGGTCCCGGGAAGACCTGGCCGAGTCGATTGCTGACTACCTGACCCAGGTCAGGGGTCTCAACCCGGATGGTCGATTGCGTTTCTACCCCGGCTCGCCCATGCTCGTTCGCCAACTCCTCCGGCCCCAGGACCGCATGATCCTGTGTGAACTTCACCCGGCAGAACAGGCGGCACTGGCCGATCAGTTTGCAGGTGATCGTCAGGTGACCTTGCACGCCGGCGACGGCTACGGCGCGCTGGAGCGCTACCTGCCGCCACCGGGCGGCCGCGGAC
>JBLRWT010000724.1:0-714 GCA_047921095.1 Wenzhouxiangella sp.
CAGCAGGACGAGATTGTCCATCTTCGTTTCGCCGCCGTCGGCCCAGTGGACGATGTGGTGTGCATCGACGAACCGGTGCGCGGTGCAGCCGGGGAAACGGCAGCCGTGATCGCGCCTTTGCAGTGCGCGCCGGATTGCCGGCGGAATGCTGCGGGTCTTGCGCCCGACATTGAGCGCCTGGCCGTCTTCGTCCTCGTGCCAATGCACGACGCCGCAGTCGCAGGCCAGGCGCCGGGACGTTTCCGCGGAAACGTGCGCACCGGAATCCAGTGCGCTTTCGGCCGCATCACCGTCGGCACGCAGCGTGTCCGGGGTGGTGTGGACGTGGATGGTGCAGCGATCGCCACCGGTAGTGCCGGCTTCGCCGCCCAGGAAGGTCTCGGCCACGCGTGCCAACGCATCGGCCCGGCGCTGTGAGACCGGCTCGCTGGCCGGGTTGGTGGCCAGTTCCTGATGCGTTCCCGCGGGAACGTCTTTGCGTTCGGCGAATTCTTCATCCATCGCCGCTTCGATGGCCTTGACCACCCGCTCGCCCTGTTCGGGCGTCATCCTTGCCTTGATCACGTAGCTGCCGTCGTCATCGATATGCCAATCCAGCGCGCGCAGCTCGTGACGCTGGTTTTCCGCCTCCAGGGCTTCGATGCGCTCGACCTTGCGGTACTGGCGCACGAGCTGCTCGACATGCGAGGCGGTACAGGACCCCGGAGTATTCAT
>JBLRWT010000725.1:0-711 GCA_047921095.1 Wenzhouxiangella sp.
GGCCCTGGTGGATCACCTGGCGGAGACCTTCGGGGATCCGCCGTATTGGAGATGCGAGAAGAGCGGTAACGGGTGACGGGGTGACGACGAGGAACGTAACCCCTCCTTGTCACTCGTCACTCGTCACTTGTCACCGCCCCACCCATGACCCCGCCGTCTGTCCTTCCGCCCGCAGGATGGGCAAAGCGAAGCGTGCCCATGCTGAACGGACGGTGACGATTAACAAGTGACGAGTGACAGACGACGGGCCGGGCCGTCACTCGTCACGCCCTTCGGTCACCCGTCACGGCCACTTCCGCATGGGCACGCTTCGCTTTGCCCATCCTACGGTCACATGTCACTTCCCCTGACCTCATCACTCCTCACCCCTCACTCCTGACTCCCGAACACCCTGCGCAGCAGTTCCGTTGTGCGCTTTGCCGGATCCTGGCGGATGGCAGCCTCCTCGACGGCCAGGTAGTGGAACACGCCGTCCAGGGCGCGGTTGACCACGTGGCCGGTGAGATCGCTCTCCACCTCCGGCATGAACGGGATGCTCCGGTAGCGGCGCATGACGTTGTCGTGGAGCTGCACCGCGCCGGCCTCGGCCAGGGTCTCGTCCACGATGGGTTGCATCTCGGCCGCGAGGGGAGCGGACATGCGGGACTGGAAGTAGCGCGTGGCGGCGTCATCGGGGCCCCGCAGGATGGCCTCGGCGTCCTCCAGGGTCAT
>JBLRWT010000726.1:0-706 GCA_047921095.1 Wenzhouxiangella sp.
CCCGCACCGCCCCGATGCAGCGCGATGGCTGTGGGAATCGCCCCGCAGGAACACAGGGGCAGGGGCACTCCGACCACCGCCGCCCGCGTCACGGCGCCTAGCCCCCGTCCCCCCAGCCACCGCTGCAGCAGTGGCTCAGGCAGCAGTGCCTTCACCAGCCCGGCCGCCAGCAGGCCCAGCAGCAGCCACGGCGCGGCGGTCAGGGCGATGGCGAGGGTTTCGTGGAGGAGGGTCATGTGGTTGTTTCCGGACGTCGCGATCACCGCCATATGATTGCAGGGGCGGGTGGTCCCTGCCAGCAATCCCTCATTGGCGGCAGGGTGTAGGGCGGATAAGCGAAGCGCATCCGCCAGCGATCATCGACGAAATCGCCTACGGTTCACGGTGAGTTGCCGGGATGGATAAGCGACAGCGCATCCACCACAATCGTGGTCGCAGCCACATCAACATAAGTTCACGCCAGGGAGGGCGTCATGGGTCACTATCGAAGACTCCGAGTTCCCGGAGGTTGCTACTTCTTCACCGTGGTCACCCGTCAGCGGAAACAGGTATTCGTCAGTGAGGAAGACGTCGGTGGCCTTCGGCGCGCATTCCGCAGGGTGATGGCATCCCGTCCCTTCGCCATTGATGCCATCGTCGTTCTACCCGACCATCTGCACTGCATATGGACACTCCCGGACGGAGACGCCGACTTCCCATCTCGATG
>JBLRWT010000727.1:0-705 GCA_047921095.1 Wenzhouxiangella sp.
TTCCAGTTCCGGATCCTGCTCCAGGATCCGTTGCTGGATCGAGGTGTAGTCCGATCCTTCAGGGGTCTCGGCCATTCGGGCCCGGATCGGGTTCAGGTCGACATAGGCCATGGTCGCCATCAGCGCGGCCTCATCAAGAATCGCCTGGCTCTTGAAACGCCCTTCCCAGAACCGTCCAGTGACCTTTGAATCCAGGGTTCAACCGGGCCCGTGTATCGAATATCGCCATGAATACGTATACAGGCCTGAATACGTTTGCATTCTGTTGTTCGCATGCGGCCAACCTTATAGGTTTTCTCCATCGATGCAGGACAGCCGTCCCAACCGGCGTCCCATCCCCGGCGTCCCCAACCCATCCGCGGATCCATTGGAGCAAACCATGTCCAGGATCAGAACCGATCCCCCAGTCACTCTTGCACTCTTTTTGCTATTGGTTGCAGCGCCGTCGGCGGCCCTGGCTTCCGATATCCCCGAACCCGATCAGGTCGTCATCGCCGGCAGTTTTCAGAGCGAGCTCGGCTGTCCGGGCGACTGGCAGCCCGATTGCGCGGCCACGGAGCTGGAATTCGACGCCGAAGACGGGGTGTGGCAGCGCGTTTTCACCATCCCGGCCGGGAGCTGGGAATACAAGGCGCCGTTGAACGGTACCTGGGACATCAACTTCGGCGCCAACGCCACCCGCGACGGGCCCGACATTCCGCTTTC
>JBLRWT010000728.1:0-702 GCA_047921095.1 Wenzhouxiangella sp.
TAATTGACACCGGTCAAATAGCGTAATGGGCATCGGTGACAAGATTCCCCCGAACTGTTGAAGTCCTGCGGACCAAGGCAATAACCGCCCAGGACACTTTCTCGCCCCAAGGGAAACTATATGACTGACCGTAACGACCGTGACGCTACTGACAACAAGCGCGGCCTGTTTTCGCGCATCCGCGATTTCTTCTTCAAGCCAAGCAGCCGCTACGGGCTGGGATTTCTACTGCTGGTCGGAATCGCCGTCGGCGTGGCTGGCTGGAACGGTTTCATGGGCGTGGTCGATGCGACCAGCTCCAACCAGTTCTGTTCCGGCTGCCATGAAATGGAAGCCTTCATGTTTCCGGACTACCAGAAGAGCGTGCACGGCTCCAACAGCATGGGCGTTCAGGCCCAGTGCAAGGATTGCCATGTTCCGGATAGTTTCATCGGCAAGATGAAGGTCAAGATCAACGCAACGCTTGTCGAGGTGCCCAGCCATCTGACCGGCAAGATCGCGACTGAAGAAAAGTTCAAGGCGCATCAGCTCACCATGGCCGAGCGAGTATGGGATCGCATGAAAGCGTCCGATTCCCGGGAATGCCGCAGTTGCCACAGCTATGAGGCGATGGATGCCGAGCAGCAGAGCCGCACGGCTCGCCGGCGCCACTCTCAGGAGTACCTGGAAGCAACCGGCAGCACCTGCATCGATTGTCACAAG
>JBLRWT010000729.1:0-695 GCA_047921095.1 Wenzhouxiangella sp.
TTTTCGACCACGAAACGCAAGCGCCCGAAGCGCGCCAGCTCTCCCCGAATCACCAGCCGGCCACCGTCCGGGCGCGCGGCAATCCCATGAATCACGGCATTCTCAACCAGCGGCTGCAACAACAACGCCGGCACCGGCCGGTCCAGTGGCAGTTCGTCGTCCAACAACCACTCGACCCGCAACCGCTCACCCAACCGCAACGATTCGATACGCAAATACCCCCGCACCAGGTCCAACTCATCGGATAGCAGATGACTGGACTCATCCTTCAACCCCGTCCGCAACAAATCCGCCAGATCCATCGTCGCCTGCTCCGCCTGCTCCGGCTGACCGGGGATCAGGCTGGCGATGGTGTTGAGGGTGTTGAACAGGAAATGTGGGCGGATGCGGGCCTGGAGGGCTTCGAGGCGAGCGCCGTGCTCGGCTGCGAGCTGCCGGGCCCATTGTCGCCGGAAATCGATGTAGCGCAGAAAGACCAGCGTCGCGATCAGGGCGATGAGCTGATTCCGGCCGATGGCCCATCCGTCCGAAATCCAGACACCGGAACCCGACCCGGGTGCGGCCAGCGCGGCGTGTGCAACCACGCTGGATGCAAACACCATCAACTGCACCAACAATACCACGGTGACGTGGCCCTGCCAGCCGGGGCTGAGGAGCGCGTGGCGATTCAGCAGGCACAGCGAGCCGGCCGACAG
>JBLRWT010000730.1:0-682 GCA_047921095.1 Wenzhouxiangella sp.
AAAAAACAATTGAACCACGAAGGGCACGAAGAACACGAAGAACAAGAAGAAGATAGCGGGATTTCGAATCACTTTCCCACGCGCACAAAAAGCCCTTTCTCAATTTCCTGTGCACTTCCTTCGTGCTCTTCGTGTCCTTCGTGGTTAACAGCTTTTCTGTTTTCATCCTGCGAACTCCAGAAAATTCCGCAACAACCGCGCGCCCGCCGAGGCCGATTTTTCCGGGTGGAACTGGCAGGCGGCGAAGTTTTCGTATCGCACTACCGCGGCAAAGCGCGCGCCGTGTTCGCTGGTCGCCACCGCGGCCTCGACCGGCGCGGCAAAACCGTGCACGAAGTAAAACCACTCGGTACCGTCCAGTCCCCTGGACAATGGATCCTCGCGCACCCATTCCAGCCGGTTCCAGCCCATGTGCGGCAGGCGCAGGCCCGGAGCCGCGGGCAGGCGCGCGACCCGGCCGGGCAGGATGCCCAGGCATTCGCAATCGCCTTCCGCCGAGGATTCAAACAGAAGCTGCAACCCTAAGCAAATGCCCAGCACCGGCTGGGTCAGGCCGCGAATGGTCTCGACCAGGTCGTGCCTGCGCAACGAGTCCATCGCCGAAGCCGCGGCCCCGACCCCGGGCAGGATCACGCGCGAGGCCGAACGAATGACCCCGGCATCGGCGGTCAGCACGCTCTCG
>JBLRWT010000731.1:0-679 GCA_047921095.1 Wenzhouxiangella sp.
ATACGTACATGGGTCCAAATGGTTGGACTTATAACAACACGTTGCTTGTAAATCTAAGAAATTACGATCAGCTCGCACCATCACATAGCGAATAGCCAAGGGGCGCGGGTGTCCTACGGGTGCCGGGGATTCGGTTACCCGCGCAGGTGCGGATGTTCCTGGAGTTCGGGAGATAGAGCATCGCGACTTGCACTGTCGGCTCAGGCGCATTCCGAATGTCACAGGAACTACGGCGGGGTACACTAGCGGCATACGCGGAAAAAACTGCACCGGAAAAGTCGGGGTGGCATATGAACGACGCAGTCTCCAGGTTCGATGGAGCGATTGACGCAGGCTTTGACGACCTGCATCCCGCGCTCGACCGCACACAGGCGGCGGTGGAGGCGGAGCGCTGCCTCTATTGTTATGATGCACCCTGCATTCGTGCCTGTCCCACCGGCATCGATATCCCCACCTTCATCCATCAGATCCGCACCGGCAATCTCGCCGGGTCTGCGCGCACGATTCTCGAAGCCAATATCATGGGCGGCACCTGCGCCCGCGCCTGCCCGACCGAGGTGTTGTGCGAAGAGGTCTGCGTGCTGAACAAGGGGTATGAGCTTCCGGTGAAGATCGGCCGGCTGCAGCGCCATGCGGTGGAGCACCTGATCGACGCCGGGGGGCCGCATCCGTTCACGCG
>JBLRWT010000732.1:0-666 GCA_047921095.1 Wenzhouxiangella sp.
TCATGATGTTCGGGCCTCCTGTCTGACCCGGGTGCTCACCCGGTATGGATTCCTGTTCAGAGCTTATTCCTCTCCAGCGTCGAGCGTTCGACTTTCGCGGATACGGTAGGGCCGATCCACCGGATCAATGGCCGCCAGTCCGTCACCGGCCGGGCCTGGTGCAACTCCGATCAGTTCATCATGCAGCTTCGCGGCAAATCATAGACCTCGCTCGGGATAGTGGTTGTAGACGCTGGTTGCGCCCTGGTCGTCGACCAGCAACACATCGAAGGCCTGGCGCACATCACCCTGCTCCATGCCCGGCGACCCGATCGGCATGCCGGGCACGGTGAGGCCGCGGGCCTGCGGGCGCTCGTCGAGCAGTCGCCGGATGTCGGCGAACGGTACGTGGCCCTCAATGAAGTAGCCGCCGATCTGGGCCGTGTGACACGAAGCCCCGGCCGGCGGGACGCCGAGGTCGTGCTTGATGTCGTTGAGGTGATCATGATCGCGCAGTTCGACCTCGAAGCCGGCGGCACGGGCCTGTTCGGCCCAGGCCGTGCAGCAGCCGCACCACGGAGTCTTGTGAACGATCATGTCCGGTTGTGCACCATCGTCGGCCGCATCCACGGCGGCGGCAACCGGCTCGGCCGGCGAGGATCCGGCGTGCGGCGTCTCGTTCGATGC
>JBLRWT010000733.1:0-665 GCA_047921095.1 Wenzhouxiangella sp.
GTCACGGGTAATTTCAAAACCATACTCAGGCCCAAGCGCATCCAGTGCCCGCAGAGCATCACCACCGGCCATAAACGCGGCAAGCCTGAAATCAACCTCTAAACCCGGGGTCTCCAGACGTTCAATTTCGCTCATTATTGGCCGCAATCGATCCCATGTCGTCAGGAAAAGCTCTCGAACCGGATCAGTCTCGGGATCATCAACCGTCAGCGCCTCGGCAATCGCGTGTCTCGCGTCCAGCAGTGTGGCGAGTAAATCAATACGTAAGGAAAGGGAATTTGTTGAGTAGGCCAGCGCCGAAATAATAGTGGTCAGAAAGCCGTCTAATTCATCTTCAAGCGTTTGCCATTGCGCAAACTCGCTGTCATCAAAAATTGGCTCGGGCGCTTGATCGTCCGGTTCAACAGCGCGAACCTGGAAAGCCAGCCAGGCCCTGACGCCTGTTTCTTCAGTTTGCAGGCGGGCAATATGGGTTCGCTGAATCAGGGATGACTCATCATCTTGCGCACGCCCCGAACCCAGCAATTGCTCGATCAATTCATCAAGGCTGTTCAGTTTCCCGGCAAGATCAATTTGCACGCGACTCATGCGTGGCAACACCAGCGCATCGGCAATGACCTGAACGGGTTTGGTCAAAATGCCGGGGGTACTATCCGGGCGCGACA
>JBLRWT010000734.1:0-665 GCA_047921095.1 Wenzhouxiangella sp.
TTGAGAGGTGGCATCGTTCATTCGAGGGAAGGGGAGAGCAGCTTTCGAGAATGACCGGTTACTTCTGCTGGGCGTCGTCAAGGAATTGGAAATCATCGGAGAAGCGGCGGTAAAAGTCTCGGATGAAACAAGGGCGATGTATTCGGAGATCCCTTGGGCCGAGATCGTCGGAATGCGCCATCGGCTGATTCATGCGTATTTCGATATCAATGTGGAAATCGTATGGCAAACGGTATCGAAAGATCTGCCGCCGCTGGTGGTGATGCTGAAGAGTGCGCTTTCCGATTGTATGGACAACTGACCACTGACCACTGACCACTGACCACTGACAACTGACCACTGACAACTGACCAATGTCAAAAACCCTTCTAATCACCGGCGGCGCGGGCTTCATAGGTTCCGCAGTAGTCCGGTACCTCATCCACAAAACCGACTACCGGGTCGTGAACCTGGACCGGCTCACCTACGCCGGAAACCTGGACTCGGTGGCCGAAGTGGCCGACTCCGAGCGCTACGCCTTCGAGCAGGTGGATATCTGTGATCGGTTGGCGTTGGCTCGAGTCTTTGCCGCCCATCAACCCGATGCCGTCATGCACCTGGCGGCAGAGAGTCATGTAGACCGATCCATTGACGGTCCCGACGATTTCATCCAGACCAATATTGTC
>JBLRWT010000735.1:0-660 GCA_047921095.1 Wenzhouxiangella sp.
GTCAAATGTTTTTTCAACAAAGTGGTTGTGATACTGGAGGCTCGCTTTTTGAAAACCATAACCACCGCAGGCTCGATCTTGCGGACAAGCCCGGAAAGGGCGGACCATCCAGTGAGGGAAATCAGAAAAATGATACTGATCAGACCAGGGCCCGGTCGGGCCCGCATGGCACTTGCATGCCTGCTTTTGATAGTTGGAATACCGGCAGCATCGGCTGCCAGCTACTACGTGCGTACCGATGGCGGCAATGCCAGCCAGTGCACCGGCCTTGCCGACAGCCCGTACCCGGGCAGCGGCACCAACCAGGCCTGCGCCTGGAGTCATCCGTTCATGGCCCTGCCGCCGCTGGGCACACCGAGAATCCAGGGCGGTGACACGCTCCACATCGGTTCAGGCAGCTACCGCATGGGTTTCGGCGCGCCGGGCGCGAACAACTGTCACCAAAGCTGGCCGTGGGAATGCGTCATGCCTCCCATTCCCAGCGGTCCATCTCCGGACCAGCCAACCCGAATCCTGGGGCAGGGGCATCTGGAAGGTTGTCAACAGGCCCCGGAGCTTTGGGGTACGGAGCGGGCGTGGATGGTCGTCAACCTCGAAGGCAGTTCGAACGTGGAGATGGCCTGTTTGGAAATCACCGATCGGGGCAGTTGCGTCGAGGCC
>JBLRWT010000736.1:0-658 GCA_047921095.1 Wenzhouxiangella sp.
GGCGGAGAGGAATTTTTGGTCCTGCTCCGGGCCACCGACGAAACCAAGGCCCAACGATTTGCCGAGCGCATCCGAGAGCAGATCGAAGCCGGTATCAGTCCCAACCTTCCCTGGTCCTTCACCGTATCCATCGGCCTGGCCGAATATCAGGTAAACGATTCGCTCGAGGACTTGACCGACCGGGCTGATCGGGCCATGTATCATGCCAAACAAACCGGCAGAAACCGGGTCGTCTCCTGGAGTTCGTTGCCACCGGCAGAAAACGATGAGCGACAGGCCACATCCAAGGGGCCACATCCGGACGGCCACATCCGGACAGCCATATCCTGAGAGGCGGTGTGAACATGGACAGCCATATCTTGAGGGAAGGCTGCCCATGTTCACACCTCTGCGGCCCATGCCGGGCCCGATCGGATCAGACATAGCGTCAAAAGCACCAGCGCGGGCTTAAAGTTCATACGTTAATACCGACCCGCTAACCCAGAATAACGATTTTTCAACCATCGACATCAAACCTCAGCGTCTCGGTAAACTGATATCTCGATATATTTCCTGCCATGTCTCTCAGGGTCATCTCGACAAGCCCCCAGGTGCCGGGGGCCGATCCCTGCGGAAGGATGCTCTCGAAGACATACTGAACCGGCGTGGTCGCATCACA
>JBLRWT010000737.1:0-656 GCA_047921095.1 Wenzhouxiangella sp.
CCACTGCTCGTAATCGGCCACCAGGGCGTCGAACTGCGAATCGGCATCCGGTTCGGCCGATACCGCCGACAAACCCACCAGGAAGGCGCCGGACAGCAGCGAAAGGAACTTCAGCATGTTCATTGACTCTGCTCCTGCTCGCGATAGGAGAAACGGGAGTGGCGGGCCAGTTCCTCCGGCGTCAGCACCTGCTGGAACCGCCTGCCGTCGATGATCCAGGTCGGGTAGCCGCTGATATCGGCACTGATGCACTCGAACGCGACCATTCCGCCGCGGCCGCCGGGCGTGCACTCGACATACGGCAGGCGGTGCGCCGAGCGACCGAACAGGCGCCGCTGGCGCTGGCATTCCGGGCACCAGTAGGCACCGTAGTAGACCGCGCCGGTTTCCTCCAGGTGCTCGGCCAGCGCCTTCATTTCCGGATTTTCCGGCGGCTGCAGCAGGCCGTGCTGCCAGGCACCCAGAAGCAGCGTCACGAACGCCGCCGACAGCGCCAGGTTGCGCGCGAATACCGGCCCGGCAACACCGCTTTCGGGGCGCCGGGCCAGCAGTACGACGAACATTGCCGCAACGGTGGCCAGCGACGCGAGGCACCAGAAACACCAGGCATCGAGCCGGAACAGGCCGGTCAGGGTCAGATAGATGCTGATTGCCAG
>JBLRWT010000738.1:0-655 GCA_047921095.1 Wenzhouxiangella sp.
CCCACCGCAAGGGCCACGAGGGCCACGCCACCCTGGGCGTGCTGGTGGGTTTCATCGTGATGATGGTGCTGGACGTGGCCCTTGATTGAAGTGGGAAGGATGAGTTGGGAAGTGAGAAGAATGGGTAGGTTGGGGTGAGCGAAGCGAACCCCAACATGGGGTGAAGGAACAGACCACCACCTGTTGGAGTTCGCGCGGCTCACTCCAACCTGCACGACTGTTGGAATACAGGATTCAAAGGCGTTTCGATCCGGCTTGCCGGATGTCTCGCCCCTGCGGGGTCCCCTGTGCGCACGGGCGTTCCGGGGAGGGGGGTCAAGACCCCTTCGATCGACTTGTAGGCCGGATAAGGCGAAGCCGCATCCGGCGAACCTTCGTGGTGGATGCGCTTCGCCTGTCCACCCTACTCCACCCCCCAATACTCCGTCGCCACCCCGTCCCCCAGGTCCGCCTCGATCAGCCTCCGGCGCACCGCCAGCAACCGCTCGATGAGGCGCGGCTCGAAACGCGCGTAGGCCTCCGCGTCGGGCACGCGCCTGACCACCACGCCCAGCAGCTCGGTGATGGCGTTGCCGATGGAGTTCTGGCTGATGGTGACGATGAGCTTGCCGTCGTCATTGCGGTAGATGATCTGCTTGAAGGCCGGCTGCCAGCG
>JBLRWT010000739.1:0-654 GCA_047921095.1 Wenzhouxiangella sp.
ATCAAGCCGATGAACTGTTTGCTTTACTGAAGCCCTTCATGCAGAGTCAGCAAACCGGGCACAACTAACACGAGTAAAACACCATGCAAGCATTAGAACTCAACACCGTCATCAACGAGCAGCATCAAATTCATTTACAACTGCCGGATTCCGTCAAAGCCGGTAAAGCCAAAGTGATAGTATTGCTGGAAGACGCTGCCGACACACAACCTTCGTCAAAGCGCGTATTCGGACAGTTTCGCGGCAAAATCAAGATCAATGAGGATTTTTAAATGCTTAATAAACCACAGAGAGCACAGAGACACACAGAGGTTTATTTTTTTCGGTTCCTCTGTGAACTCTGTGTCCTCTGTGGTTAAAGAATATCTATGGACAAAGACCCATTAACTGAAAAAGTGATCGGTTGTGCTATCGAAGTTCATCGTGGCTTGGGACCGGGTTTGTTGGAGTCAGCATACGAACAATGCTTGGCTTTTGAATTGTCGGTCAATGGTATCGAATTCAAGTTACAACAACCCGTTCCTGTTGAATATAAAAACATTAAATTGGAATGTGGATATCGGATCGATGTTTTGATTGAAAATCGCTTGATATTAGAGCTAAAAGCAGTAGACCAAATCAGTAATATTCATATGGCGCAATTGCTGACATATA
>JBLRWT010000740.1:0-652 GCA_047921095.1 Wenzhouxiangella sp.
CTGCTGCCGCGCGCGGGGGCCGCTGCCGTCAAAGCGGATGTTCTGGTACCGGGCCCAGGCCTCCGCCAGGCTCATATCGCCGAAGTTGAACGGCAGCAGGGTGAGATAGAGCACCACCCCGAGCCAGATCAGGGCAGCCAAGCGCCAGGTTGATGTGGAGATGGGATTCAAGAGGCGAAGTCAGCGGGATCGGGGCATCGGGCGATGCTGCAAGTGTATTCGCGATACCCGGTCGTTGTCCCCGTTTACGGGGGTGCGCGCTTCACACGACCGAGATGGGTGACGGGTGGCCGGTGACCGGTGACGGATCGTGGATGGGTCAAGCGCAGCGGACCCATGCGGTGCTACGGTGCTGCCCTCCTCACTCCTGACTCCGCCTTCCGCATCACCGCGCCAGCACCCTGTCGTAGACCGCCCGGTAGTCGCTGACCATCGCATCCAGGGTGAACCCGGCCTCCACCCGGCGGCGGGCGGCAGCGCCCTCCCGGGTCCGGCGATCGGCGTCGGTGACATAGTCCGCCAGCACCCGCGCCAGCCCTTCCACATCGCCGGCGGGCACCAGGCTTCCGGTCTCGCCGGGGACCACCAGGTCGGGATTGCCGCCCACGTCGGTGGCCACCACCGGGAGTCCGCTGGCCATCGCCTCGAGGAG
>JBLRWT010000741.1:0-647 GCA_047921095.1 Wenzhouxiangella sp.
AACACGTACTCCGGCCGCTCGGCCTCGAAGAACCGGTTCACGGCCCCCTGGTCGGTCAGGTCCAGCTCGGCCCGGGTCCGGGTGAGCAGCCGCTCGAACCCCCCGGCCCGGAGCCGCCTCACAATGGCGGACCCCACGAGCCCCTGGTGGCCGGCGATATAAATGCCCGCCTCTCGCGGGATCACGTGTTTCTCAGTCGACATGGGCCATGCCTCGCTCGAGCCGATGACAGAGGACAGAGGACAGAGGACGGAAGACAGAGGACGGAAGACAGAGGACCGCAGCATCTTTTCTCCTGTCGTCCCTCGCGCCTTGTCCCGTTTCATTGCTCCGTTTTCCGACAGAAGGCCTCCGGCTCGGAGATCATTTTCCCCAACATGCCGCCAATCGCCCGCGTGAGCTCTAGCAGCCGGTCGCGGTCTTCTGCCGAGACGTACTGACAGGCGTAAGCCGTGTCGATCCAGTGCTCTGTTTCCGCCTGCTCCCCATCGGCGTCGGTCAGCTTGCTGACGAAGTGGGCCGGGTATCTTCGTTTGTGCCAGGCTTCGGCGATGTTCGCCCCGATGGAAAGAGACGAACGGCGAAGCTGATCGGTGAGGGAAAAGATCTCCTCGCGCGGAAACCCCTTCGTCAGCTCGAACACTTGG
>JBLRWT010000742.1:0-647 GCA_047921095.1 Wenzhouxiangella sp.
CCGGCTGCTCGAACCGATTGGCTATATCCCGCCTGCCGAAGCTGAGGCAAACTACTATCGGCAACTCGCCGAACAGGCCGAGTTATCGGCCTGCACTTAAACCAAATGGCCTCCACGAAACCCGGGGCGGTTCACCCGTCAGGCCGCGTTGCTGGGCATCAGCCGGGGGTCGGTGTACTACCTCCCCAAGCCCGTCTCCGAGGCCGACCTGGCGCTGATGCGCCGGATCGACGAACTGCACCTGGAGCATCCCTTCATGGGCGCACGGATGCTGCGTCGTCAGTTACGGCAGGAAGGCGTGAAGGTCGGCCGACGTCACGTCGCCACGCTCATGAAGAAGATGGGCATCGAAGCCTTGGCACCACAGCCGGGCACCAGCCAGCGCGCGCCGGGAAACAAGATTTATCCCTATCTGCTGCGAGATTTGGTCATCGATCGGCCCAACCAGGTCTGGTGTTCCGATATCACCTATATCCCCATGCGCAAGGGTTTTCTCTACCTGGTGGCGATTATGGATTGGGCGACCCGCAAGGTACTGTCCTGACGATTGTCCAACACCATGGAAGCTGACTTTTGTGTTGACGCACTTCAGGAAGCATTCGAGCGCTATGGCCAGCCCGAGATCTTCAATACCGATCAAGGCAGTC
>JBLRWT010000743.1:0-641 GCA_047921095.1 Wenzhouxiangella sp.
GTATGACCTGGCGCAGCGGCTGAACCTCACAGGGCACATCGACCGCCACGTCAGAAAACGCGGCCGCGGGCCCTCGGTCGGGACTTATCTGCTCGTCGCCACGCTCAACCGCTGTGTGGCGCCGTGCAGCAAAGCGAGCATCGGCGAGTGGTTCGCCGGCACACCGCTACCCCGATGCCTGCCGATTGAAACCCGACAGCTCACGAGCCAGCGTTACTGGGACAACATGGAGCGGGTCTCGGGCGAGGCGATCGCGGCGATCGAGCGCGATGTGGTGGTCCAGATGGTGCGCGACTTCGACGTCGACTTGAGCCGCGTGCTGTTCGATGCCACCAATTTCTTCACCTTCATCGACACCTTCAACACGCGCTGCAGCCACGCCCAGCGCGGTCATAGCAAGGAGGGGCGCAAGGCGTTACGCATCGTGGGGCTGGCGCTGTTAGTCTCAGCGGACTTCCATCTGCCGCTGTTGCACCGCACGTATCCCGGTAACCAACCCGATGCCCCCACCTTCCACAGCTTGACCGAGGCGCTGGTGGCCCGTTGCCGCGAACTCACCGCCACCGTCGAGCACGTGACGCTGGTGTTCGATAAGGGCAATAACTCTCAGGCCAACCTCGAGGCGGTTCACGACAGCCCCT
>JBLRWT010000744.1:0-633 GCA_047921095.1 Wenzhouxiangella sp.
GCCCATGGTTATCTTGTACCGAATGGCTTCTTGGTGTTGAAAGGCTCAGAGGCGGTCAAGAAGGAAAGACCATCAACGGCAAAATGGCCCCAACCGAGCATCCTTCGTGCCAAGCTATTGGAAGAGGGCACGTTGAGTGAGAGGCCAGACAGGCTCGTCTTCACGACCGACGCGGAATTCTCGAGTCCCAGTGCAGCGGCGAGCGTGATTAACGGAGGCAGCGCGAACGGACTGACGACCTGGAAAGACTCAGCTGGGCGGACGCTGAAAGATATTCAGGAAGAGTAGCTTTTGAGCCCCCGCCAGTCATCCCAATGAAAAAGCCACCGCGAGAATCCCCGAGGTGGCTTTCTTGATTGGGCAGTTCGCTGTTAGCTCGCCTTGATGCGCCTGCGCATGCCCATGCCGACCAGGCCCATGCCGAGGAGGGCGAGGGTGCCGGGTTCGGGGACCGGAGTACTCCTAATTGCCCAGGCGCCCCACTCTGTAAATCTAAGGTCGGCTATGTCCATGCCCATGCCAAAGCTCGACCAGACGTACATTGGGATTCCAGCCTCATCCCAGGTCAATACTCCATTCCCAAAACCCCATACGTAATTGAAGTCCGGGTAGTAGGAGTCGGGGAATATATCG
>JBLRWT010000745.1:0-633 GCA_047921095.1 Wenzhouxiangella sp.
GTTTGGCCACCACCAGCCCGATACCTGTTCCTTCCTCACTCCCCGCATCCTGCCCGAGACGATTGAACGGTACAAAAAGCTGTTGCAACTGCGCCGGCGACAGTCCGGCACCACTGTCCGTGATGCTGATGCGCAGGCGGCCATCGCGGCCCTCACTGCAGGTCACATCGACCGTCCCCTGCTTGACATTGTATTTGATGGCGTTGGTCAAAAGATTGATGAGAACCTGCTTGAGCCGGGTTTTGTCGGCGATAATAAAGACGGGTTTGGAGGACTCGGGAAAAGTCAGCTTGATGCCGCGCTCCCGGGCCTGGGGCTCGACCATGGCCTGGCATTCGAGCAGGACCTCGGCCAGCGAGACCGGCTCCTCAGATATGGGAATCTGCCCCGATTCCACCTTGGCCAGATCGAGAATCTCGTTGATCAACTCAAGCAGATGCCACCCCGCCTTGAGGATCTGGGCCGCCCCCTCCTTCTGGGTCGGGGATTGTGGCGCGGGATCTGACTCCATCAACTGGGCAAAGCCGAGAATGGCGTTGAGCGGACTGCGCAGTTCGTGGCTCATGCTCGAGAGGAATTCCGATTTGGCGAGGTTAGCTTTATCCGCCACCAGGCGGGCGGACTCCAGCTCCC
>JBLRWT010000746.1:0-630 GCA_047921095.1 Wenzhouxiangella sp.
CTACGCGGAACTGGCGCGCCATCAGCTGCCGCGCGGCGAGAGCCTCAAGGACACCGTGGCCCGGCTGGAGCCGGCCTGGACGGGGCCGGTGCGCCACGCCCTGGAGCAGGGTCGCACACCCCTGATCGTGGCCCACGGCAACTCCCTGCGTGGCGTGGTCAAGATCCTCGACGGCATCCCCGATGAGGTCATCCCAAGGGTGGAGATCCCGGTGGGCAGGCCGCTGCTCTATGAGCTCGATGACGCGCTGCAACCCACGGAAAGCCGCTATCTTGGCCCGGTGCCCGAGGGGACCGTCCTGCCTCGCGAAGTACCGCGCCCGTAGGCCGGATAAGGCGCAGCCGCATCCGGCGCAATATCCTGGTCAGGCGGATGCGCTTCGCTTATCCGGCCTGCGCGGCTTATGCGTCATGGCCGGCGGTTCTCGTCGCGATCGCGCTCCCCGGGCTTGAGCAGGCGGAACGCACAGGTCTCACCCGGCGATAGGTCGCGATAGTGCCCGCGGTAGGCGATGGTGACGGGTGTCGTGGTGCAGGGGGCGCTGCGGATGCGCAGCATGTCGTGATCGGCCTTTACGTCCAGTGTCTGGCCCCGGTAGTGCAGGCGCACCCGTGCCCGGTGCAGATCGTC
>JBLRWT010000747.1:0-628 GCA_047921095.1 Wenzhouxiangella sp.
GCTGGCCGGCCACCCAAAGCTGCTGGACTTTCTCGCCCATGCCCGCGACGGCTCCCGACACTCCCCCTCCGTCGCCGCCCGGATCACCTTCGACCCCCGACGATACGCCCACGTGGTGTTTGCCGGCATCCTCATCTCGGGCGCCAGCGTCGCCGCCCCGACCGAAGAGCACGTCCTCATCGGCGCGGTATTCTCGCCGTATCTTCTCGAATGCGAACTTTTCAATTCCCTGACACGCCGGCATTCCCCGCTCTCAGAATCCATGCTCGATCAGCTCGTCGATTGAGCCCCGCCGGACTGCTCAACCATCCGGCGCCGGAACTCCGCCGGGGTCATGCAGCGCCAGTTTGAGAACGCGCGGTTGAAGCTGCGAGTGTCGGAGTAGTGGCTGTAGCAGGGGTAAACGCACGCAACAGGTGCACCCGGGATGTCCTGGGCTCAACCTCCGGATGCGCTTCCCCAGGGCAAATGAATTCGGGATGTATGCAAGGCTCCATGGCGGAGAATCAACCTACTCCGATCAAAGTCTAATTGCCGGGGGCGCGGCAGTTCGCTAGCCTCAGGTGTCGCAATGTCCGGATACGAGGAGGCGGGTATGAGTTATCGACAGGTGCATGCACAGTCGCTG
>JBLRWT010000748.1:0-228 GCA_047921095.1 Wenzhouxiangella sp.
CCCGCCAAAGATAGCGTTGCTTGCCGTTTATCTTCACGAATACTTCGTCGATGTAGAAAGTGTCACCGTATCCACGATGTCTACGCTTCAATCTTCTGGCATAGAGCGCGCCGAACTTGATACACCACAGACGGATTGCTTCGCGGCTGACGGTAACACCTCGCTCGGCGAGAAGATCTTCAATGTCGCGATGGCTGAGGTTGAAGCGATAGTAGAGCCAGACGGCGT
>JBLRWT010000748.1:238-627 GCA_047921095.1 Wenzhouxiangella sp.
GAGGGAATCGGTGACGTTTGTAGGTGTTCATGCAGCGATTCTATCGATTCTAGGCAGTTAACTTGGCAGTGCCTGACCGATGATTCCCGCCACAGGCCAAGAATCGGTCACCTTCAATCAGAATCGACGGTCACGTTCGGCCGGAATGGCCGGTCACGTTCAAGCGGAATCAGCGGTCAGATTCGTCCGGAATACGCAGCACGGGCGGAATGCCCAAGCGTACATCGTCAGCGCTGGTCCAAATCCGCAAGCATGGACATCAGCTCGGCGGCGTCAACAGGCTTGGTCCGGTGGTCGTCGAAACCGGCCTCCTTCGTCAGCGCCCTGTCTTCGTCCTGGCCCCAGCCCGTGACAGCAATCAGGTGCACGGCTTCTCCGTTCGGCAAGGA
>JBLRWT010000749.1:0-619 GCA_047921095.1 Wenzhouxiangella sp.
ATGGCTTATGTCGAACTGGTTGATCGGCCGGATGCGCCCGGCAACGAATCAGCTGATTGATTCCGGTACCTTCTAACCGGAGGTTCAGGAAAGCCCGGCCCCGTGCCGGGCTTTTTCTTTTTTTGCGACTCGTCGGCTACAATGTCGACCAGAATCCACCCACTGGCCACCGCCATGCGATCGCTCCTTGTCATCATTGCCTGTCTGATCATCATGCTGCTCGGCCTGTTCGGTACCGCAGCCATTCTTTTTGACGAGGGTCGGGTCAAGTCGCTGGTTGCGCGCCATATCGAGAACCAGACGGGTCATCGTGTCGAGATTCAGGGTGCACTCAAGCTGCGGTTCTTCCCAAATGTGAACTTGAGCGCGGAGCGTGTCGTCCTGTCGAGGCCAGATGATGCTGAAGGCCCGGCATTTTTCACGTCCGACAGGCTGGACATGCAGCTTCGTCTTCTGCCGTTGATTCGTGGCAGGGTAGATGCCACAGAGGTGCGTCTGGGTGGGGCGAGAATCAATTATGCTTCGAACCAGCCTGAAATTGATCTTGAGGCTGAAAGCAACAGGGACCGGCTCGAAGCGCCAGTTATTCACGTTGGCGTTGTCGTTGCCACGGCAGATG
>JBLRWT010000750.1:0-615 GCA_047921095.1 Wenzhouxiangella sp.
GTTGAAGGTCACTCCAGGCTTGAGGAAGGCGCCAGCGTCGGGCAGGGACTTTAGTTTTTCGTACGGCGTCATCATATCCTCGAGGCGATAGCGCTTGCGGGTTTTGCCCTTTTCATCGGTGACGGACTCGGGGAAGAAGCACGGCCGGTGGAAATTCACATAGGGGTTCAGGAAGTCGCTGCAGAAGGCGTTGACGTCGTGGGCGAAGCGCTGAGGAATGTGGCTGTAGCCGAGGTGCTTGCGGACGATGGCGCCGTTCTTGGTCTCGGCAAGCCCGTTGTCGTTGCTGCGCCGGGGTCGGGATTTGGTGAACTCCACCCGCAGCTTCTCGAGGAGCTCTGCGACGGTGTGGTTGATGTACTCCGAGCCGTTGTCGGCGTGGAAGCCGAGGATCTGGAACGGGAAGCTGGCGAGCATCGCGTCGATGACCGGCAACAGGTACGCCTCGCTCAGGCGCTCGCAGGTCGCGACGATCTCGAACTGGGTGACGCAGTCCACGGCATTGATGTGGTACAGGCCTTTCACGCCGTCCTGATCCCCCTGGTGCACGGAATCGATGCGGATGAACCCTGGACGTCCCTGCGGCGCCGGGGGCCGGCGCAGCCCGATCGCGAC
>JBLRWT010000751.1:0-612 GCA_047921095.1 Wenzhouxiangella sp.
CGGGCGTCGTTCATCTGATTGCCAGCCTATAGCCGGAATCTGTGCAAATCGTCGTCAGCGCTGTCACTGTCGCCAGTGGCGGGAGTCGCTTCATCGGACGTTGAATCATCGGGCATGACCTCAATCTCTTCCGGTTCGTCCGGCTGCACCTGCACCTCGCCGATCAGCCCGCGCCAATCCTGTTCCGGATTCTGCTCAAGTACCGAAAGAAGGCTTACGAACTCCTTTATCGAGTTGCGCGGCGTTTTGAAGTAGGCTGCGCCGATCCGTTGGTGGCAGTGGTCCATGAAGGCGTGCAATACTTCGTCGGGTACGAAATGCTCGGATTCGTCGCCACCGGTCATCACATGCCGGATCTTGGTCAGCAGGATGTAGAGGTCTTCCTGGGATAGATTTGCCAGACGAATGACTGGCCCGCTGTAGTCGACCAGTCCGTCCCGGACGAAACGATTCTCGGCCAAGCGGGTTTGAAGCGCCTCGTAGCTGTACAAGCCGCGGCGCGGGTCCATCAGGAATTCCGGTGTGCCGCCCATTAGAAAGCCCAAACCTTCGGCGTGGCCCTGAAGGGTATCGTTGAGAATGCGCAGAATCTGCTCGTAGTTGCTCTTGCGG
>JBLRWT010000752.1:0-606 GCA_047921095.1 Wenzhouxiangella sp.
GTTGGAGTCGAGCAGGGTGTCGCACATCGCTGCACGAGCTGGATTCAGGTCCACGTAGGTCATACACGACAGCACCGCGTGGGTCTCCAGCAACGCTTGGCACTTGAAGCGGCCCTCCCAGAATTTGCCCTTGCACTGATCTTCCAGATTGGCGCGCCTGGCAATCGGCTCATTGAGCGCTTTCATGAACCAGCTCAGGCTACCTAGTCGCTCTCTCAGGGCTTCGAGACGTTCCGGGTTGCCAAGGATTGCCATGGAAAAACGCTCTGCCAGCTCCGGGTCATCATCATGCTTGAGCGCACCCGGGAAAGCCGTGAGCCATCGGCGAGCGATCTCCTCGTTAGACCAGCTCGCGACCGAGTCGGGATCGACGTGCAACACGATATGAAAGTGATTCGACATCACAGCATACGAATACACGGAAATTGCAAAGCACTCCGCCAACTCCAGAATACGCTCCTCGATCCACTGTCGCCGATGTTCGAAGCACTGACCGGTGACCTTGTCCTTGCCGCACAGAAAGGCGCGGCGTACGCAGCGGGAAACGACATGGTAGAAACCAGGTTCGTCTTCGGAAACCAGGTGACTGCGGGGGTAGGTCATGCC
>JBLRWT010000753.1:0-605 GCA_047921095.1 Wenzhouxiangella sp.
CGGCGGCATCACCGGCGTGATCATGGGCACGGAACAGCTCAACCTGATCATCCACAACACCATGTACGTGCCCGGCCATTTCCACCCGACCGTGGCGGTGGGTACAACGCTGGCCTTCATGGCGATCAGCTACTTCATCGTGCCGGCCCTGTTCCAGCGTGAACTGGTGTTGCCCAAGTTGGCGAAGTGGCAGCCATACCTGTTCGGTATCGGCACCTCCCTGATGGGGCTGTTCCAGATGGGTGCCGGGACCCTGGGTGTGTCGCGCCGTCACTGGGACATGGCCTTCACCGGCTCGGCGTTCAACTTCGAGTACGGTGGCACCGCCCACATGATGATGGGTCTGGCCGGCATCTCCGGGGTGATCTCCTCCATCGGTGCCGCGGCGTTCATCATCATCATGGTGGGCACCATTCTGTTCGGCAAGCGTGTGACGGAGAGGAGCGAGTGGACCGCGAAGAGGCCGGCGCAGCTCCCGAGGGCCGAACCCGCGCCCAGTCACGGCAACATCGGCGTGGCGGGCTTCGTGGCACCGGGAACCTTCATCCTTGCGCTGGTGATCCTGGCCACCTTCGTCGTGTACTTCTTCCTCAACTTCGGCTACC
>JBLRWT010000754.1:0-598 GCA_047921095.1 Wenzhouxiangella sp.
GAGCTTCCCAACACCAAAGAGGGCCGTCACTTGAAAGACCAGCTTTCGAGATCGGGAGAGTCTCCTGGAGCCCACTACGCAGAGGCAAGGGTCGGTCAAAGTCGAGCGGACTTCATACACAAGGTCGCATTGGCGGCAAAGGAGGCCCGTGAGTCAGTCCATTGGATGAGAACCGCTGTGTACGCCCACTTCATAAAACGAGACATCGGTTCGCTCATTGAGGAAGGCAAGCAGATCACGGCCATTTTGACCGCCTCCCTTCAGACAGCCAGGAACAATCAAAGCCGCCATAGCCCTTGAATCCAGCACAATGTGTCCGACCTCCGACCTCCGACCTCCGACCTCCGACCTCCGAGTCCAGTTCTTGAATCTCTGATGTTCGACAGTCTGGGGTGACACCGAATCTGAGAATCAAAATTAAAGACCTTCGATCGGAGGTCGGAGGTCGGAGGTCGGAGGTCGGATTCCACCCTCATCTTGCATCACACCCTCATCAATCCAGATCGTGAAACTGAACGCTGCCTTTCTGCTCTGGCAGGTAAAACAAGTAGAGCAGTTTCGAGGGCCAGAGTTCCAGGTAGTCGGTCCAGAATTGGGC
>JBLRWT010000755.1:0-602 GCA_047921095.1 Wenzhouxiangella sp.
CCGGCAAGGGCACCCAGGCAGCGCTTCTTCGCGATCAGTTGACTGTCGCGCACATCTCCACCGGCGAACTGCTGCGCAGTGCGGTCAGCCGTCAGACCGAACTGGGCAGGAAAGCCAAAAGCTTCATGGATGCCGGAGAGCTGGTACCCGATGAACTGGTGCTGGACCTGCTTGAGGAACGACTGGGCGAACCGGATGTATCCGGCGGCTTCATCCTCGACGGCTATCCGCGCAACCTGGCCCAGGCCCATGCACTGGACACGCTGCTCCAGCGCATAGGCCAGCCAGTCGACGTGGCGGTGTCGGTGACGGTTGATGAAAACGAGATCGTCGCACGCCTGTCCAAACGCGCGGTCGAGGAAGGCCGCAGCGACGATACCGAAGACGTGATCCGCAACCGGCTGCGCGTCTACGCCGAACAGACCGCGCCGGTGGCCGGCCACTATGCCGATCGGGGCCAGTTGCGCGAAGTCGACGGCATGGGTTCGGTCGAACAGGTCAATCGGAGAATCAGCAACGCGCTGGATGCCGGCTAGCCCGGCCGCAAGCGGTTGCCGGGAGGATTCACGGGGCTGGTTGGCCGCCCTGCCGGCGACGGATCC
>JBLRWT010000756.1:0-602 GCA_047921095.1 Wenzhouxiangella sp.
GATCAACGCGATGTCCGTTTCGCGCACGATGCACTTGATTTCCGGCAGCGTGTCCGGCCGTACGCTGAAGGTTCGCAGGCCCAGGCCGAGCAGCAGCCGCGTGTATCTCACATCGCCCGCCATCTCGCCACACATGGCCACGGGCGTGTGTGTTCGCTGCCCTGCCCGGAGCACCCGGTCGATGAGCTGGAGCACAGCCGGGTGCGCGGGGTCGTAGAGATAGTTCACTTCATCGTCCGAGCGGTCGATGGCCAGGGTGTACTGGATCAGGTCATTGGTGCCGATGGACACAAAATCCAGGCGCCTCGCGAAGGCCTCGGCGCCGAGCGCCGCGGCAGGCGTTTCCATCATCCCGCCCACGGGCATCTCAGGATCGAAGGCGAGACCTTCGCGGTCGAGGGCACCCCTGCAGATCTCCAGCAGTCCCATCACCTGATCCAGCTCTCCCGGATGGGTCAGCATGGGGAGCATCATGCGCACGGGCCCAAGCGCCGAGGCGCGCAGGATGGCCCGCAGCTGCGTGATGAACAGTTCAGGCCGCCTCAGGCTGTAGCGGATGGCCCTGAGACCCAGGGCGGGGTTGGTGGTGCCGGCGCCCGGCG
>JBLRWT010000757.1:0-602 GCA_047921095.1 Wenzhouxiangella sp.
GGCTGCGCATCGACATCGAGCAGGAAGTCGACGGCGAGTGGGAGTTCATCACCGACACCATCATCGGCACGCCGCTGGGCCAGCCCGGCAGGGTCACCGTGGTCGGTTCCGGCGAGGGCGAATCCTCGCCCCATCTGGCGCCGTTGTTCGTCGAGCTGATCACCAGCCGGATTGCGGCCAAGTAGCAAAATCCGCTTTTCGCCTTGGCCGCGTCAAGGGGCCAGGCGACTGCGCGGGGCCCAACACAATGTCGGCGACGTGGCACCGGCCTGCCCCTTGGCGTAGGAGCTTGCTTGCAAGCGAATGACGGTCGGCAACGATCCCCACCGATGTTCGCCTGCAAGCAGGCTCCTACGGGTTGGGGGCGAATCACGGTTGGCGACGGCCCCGGCGGATGGTCGCCGGTGTAGGAGCGAACTCCGCTTCGCGATTTTTCCGACCACCGGATCGCGGTTTGGAAACCGCTCCTACAGGGGAAGGTCGGGATGGGGGCAGCCCGCCTCAACTGCACTCGGTCGGCTTGAGGGTTTCCGGGATGCCGGCCGCCGAACACGACCACGCGCCGCCGCCGGTCCGGTCGAGCTGAATGACCTGGCCATTCA
>JBLRWT010000758.1:0-601 GCA_047921095.1 Wenzhouxiangella sp.
GCAATTCGGCCTCAAGAGAGTTGACGCGCAAGAGAGTATGCCAGCGCGATCAAAATCATCGCCGAGCTCTGCCTGCTGGACCGGACCATGAGTAGCCGTCAGGTCAGCCGTCATGCCGGACTCAGCGTCCAACTGACCGAGTCTGGAAGCAGCCTGCACAGGCCAGGCCGCCTGAGCAAGGATGGCAATGCCTACCTACGCTCCGCCCTGTTCATGCCAACGTTGGTCATGGTCCAGCACGACCCAATCGCCAGAGCCCATTATCTACACTTGATCGCCAAAGGAAAAAAGAAGATGCAGGCCCTATGCGCCGTCAAGCGCAAGCTGTTGACCGGGCTGTGGGCTTGCATCCAGACCGGATCGACCTTCAATAGCGAAAAATTATTCGCAATTCGGCCTCAAGAGAGTTGACGCGCAAGAGAGTATCTACGCGAACCGACATTTTGACCGTCGGGGATGCGACCCCAACCTGCGCGACCGGGATCCTTCGTCCCGCATCCGAACTTCGATCGCAACGCCAGAGCGTAGGTCGGCCTCGCATGGCCGACGGACCATGCTGGAGATTCGGACAATGTTCAAGCCGTTCGAAACGACCGCTTTC
>JBLRWT010000759.1:0-595 GCA_047921095.1 Wenzhouxiangella sp.
GATGTCGTCGACCATCACGCCCAAGCCGCCATGGACGCGGCGGTCCAGCCAGCCGATGGGCCACGGCTTGACAATGTCGAAGACGCGGAACAATACGAAGGCCGCGATCCACCAGATCCATTCGAACGGCACCAGCGCCAGTACCAGCCAGATGCCGACGAACTCGTCCCAGACGATCGCGCCGTGATCATGCCGGCCGAGCTGACGGCAGGCCGAATCGCAGATCCATACTCCAGCCACGAAGGCGACCAGCACCGCCACCAGCCCGGCCCAGGCCGGCATGCCGCCCAGCGGCAGCGCCAGCACCATGCCCATCGCCGTCCCGGCCGTGCCCGGCGCCTTCGGACTCAATCCCGAGCCCAGCCCCAGCGCCAGAAAGCCCGAGGGCGTGGTCATTGCAGCCTTCAGGCGCTCGCGGTCATCATTGGCCGGTGGTGAACTCATCAATGGTTTCCGGTTTTGTGGCTCGTTATGATGGTGAATTGTCCACAGATGAACATGGATGGACACGGATGAAAATCTGAATGAGGCAATACTTACGGTTGGACTAGTAAGTGCATCCATCATCATTGACTGATGCTGATCCCGGATTTCC
>JBLRWT010000760.1:0-593 GCA_047921095.1 Wenzhouxiangella sp.
AGGGCAAGAGGTTCGAAACGCTCGACGACAGCCGCCTCCCGCGAGATCTGGTCCGAAAACTCGTTCAGCTGGCATCCGGGAGATTTCTCGAAGAAGCGGTCAATGTGCTGGCATTCGGGCTCCCCGGAACCGGAAAGACCCACGCCGCCTCGGCGATCGGACACGCGCTGGTGGAGGCAGGATATCCGGTCTACTTCACTCCCACCTTTCGGCTCGTTCAAGAACTCCTCGCCGCCAAGAGGGATCTCGACCTTCCGCGGGCGCTGCGCAAGCTCGACACCTTCGACTTGCTGATCCTCGACGACATCGGCTACGTCCAGCAATCCGCCGACGAGGTGGAGGTCCTTTTCACCCTGATGGCCGAGCGCTACGAGCGAAAATCCATGATGATCACCAGCAACCTCGTCTTCAGCGAGTGGGATCGGATCTTCAAAAATCCCATGACCACCGCTGCTGCGGTCGACCGGATCGTCCACCATTCCGTCATCTTGGAATTCGACGTCCCGAGCTATCGCATCAACACAAACGCTCACTGCTCCAAGGAGGCCGACAAAACGACGACGCCCAAGAATCACAAAATCAAAAAGGGAACG
>JBLRWT010000761.1:0-591 GCA_047921095.1 Wenzhouxiangella sp.
GGGGCGAATGATCTGTCGCAATTCGCGCCCCATGTGGTTGAATTCCGCTTCGGTCAGTGGCACGAAACCCCAGTTCGAACACCAGGCATCGTTGAAGATATCACGCAGCAGCGCAACTTCCTGTGTGTATCGGGAGAAATCCATCGGTCGAAACCGGACCCGATCGCCTGCGCGCCTCACCAGGCGCGTCATGGCCGGTGGCGGATCGAAATCCGGGGCCAGGCGGTAGGCGAACAGATCCATGACCTTGGAAAAGCCCACAGCCTCGAGGCGGTCCGCATACCAGCCCGGAGCGTGGCCCATCATTACCATTGGCGGCGTATCGAGCCCCTGGACGAGCAGACCACAGGCCTGGTTGACGCCAAGGTCATAAGGGCCGCGGATAATCTGGCATTCCTGGGCTTTCAACCAGGCGGCTGCCGCTCCAATCAGTGCCTCGAAGACCTCCTTGGAGTCGATTGCCTCCAACTGCCCGAAGTAACCGATTTTTTTTCCGTTCTCGAGCGGCTGCAGATCATCGACCTGCGCACTGATGGTACCGACCACCCTGCTCTCCTGCCTTGCCAGGAAGGGTATTGCCCTGGCGTGGGC
>JBLRWT010000762.1:0-589 GCA_047921095.1 Wenzhouxiangella sp.
CCGAACGCGGGTTGATGACCGAGACCGCCAGCCCAGCGGCATGCAGGGCGACGGCCGCATCCAGGTAGTAGATCCCGGTCGCCTCCAACACCACCCGTTTAACCTTGTGTTTTTTCAGGTACTTAGCCAGGGCTTTGTGGCCAGTTGGGGTCTGCAAGAAGGTGCTGAGTTGGGTCTTCTGGCCCGGCTTGCTGACCGCAACGCTGAGTTCACGGGCACTGACATCAATTCCGGCAACGATGAGCATGATTTGATCCTTTTTCGAGTTTTGGGCACACTGTCACCAGGTTCCCCGACCTCGCATTTCATGCTGTCCGACCTTGTGATGCGAAGTCCACTTCGGTGGCTTCTGGATACTCTTCGGACTTGGCAATGAGGCGGGGAGCCACTCTACGTACGAGGTCAGAAAACCCTTCTGCCTCCAGGTCGGGTCGGCTTCCCCAGTGAACACCCGGTCTTCTACCAAGTGCAGGATCAAGATACAAGGTCGGGGTTGCATCCCCGACGGTCAAAAGGTGGTGCGAGGAAAGCGGTCGTTCCGTGCGGGGGACGGAAGACGGAAGACGGAAAGTCGGTGGTCAGTGGGTCG
>JBLRWT010000763.1:0-589 GCA_047921095.1 Wenzhouxiangella sp.
GTCTAAAGTATCGGCTCAAATCCTGCGGGGTTCTCAAGTCTACCTTGTGCCCGCCGAAAAGTGGTTCGAGTTCACGCTCCATACGCGCTATCGACAGTAACCCCGGCACATGATCTGGTTCGAACTCGACAAGCACGTCCACGTCACTTTCCGGTTTGAACTCATCTGTCAGCACAGAACCGAAGAGCGCTAACTTCTGGATGTGGTACTTACGGCAGAACCGGGCAATTGCATTCTTTTGGATCTGCAGATGTTTCGTTGAAGCCATTGTACCTACCCCTTTGCCGTGAAAACCTGGTCAGTGGTCAGTGGTCAGTGGTCAGTGGTCAATAGCGGGCGGGCGCAGGATGCGCCGAACTCGGCCGACCTGCGCGGAATAATCCGGCATCGGATCCCCAAGTTGCTGCGCGTAGCCCATCTTCTCAGCAGAAACTGAGAAGTTGCGCACACTTATTATTATTTTTGGGTGGGGATTAAGCTCTTTATTGCCGCGCGGGTCAAGGCTTGGCTTAACTGCTGTCCGTGGTCAGTTGTCCGTTGTCAGTTGTGAAGATCAATACCCTCGACTGGCCGACCGAAGAGACCCCAC
>JBLRWT010000764.1:0-585 GCA_047921095.1 Wenzhouxiangella sp.
GCGGGCACGATCTACAAGCTCTTTTGAATTTTTTATCTTCTTGCCAGTTGCCATCTTTTTTCTCTCCACTACTCGCTATTTCAGGCGATTTCAATTCCCATACTGCGCGCCGTACCCTCGATAATCCGCACCGCAGCATCTTCGGAAAACGCATTGAGGTCAGGCATCTTCAGACGAGCGATTTCGAGCACCTGATCGCTGGTAACTTTTCCAACCTTGTCCTTGTTTGGAACCCCGGACCCTTTTTTCAGGTTAGCTGCCCGCAACAGCAGGACGGCAGCAGGGGGGGTCTTAGTGATAAACGAAAAAGAGCGATCTGCGAAAACCGTAATAACAACAGGAATGATTAATCCTTCCTGATCCTGGGTCTTGGCGTTATACGCCTTACAGAACTCCATGATATTGACACCGTGCTGACCAAGTGCCGGGCCCACTGGTGGGGACGGGTTTGCTTTGCCAGCGGTGATCTGCAATTTTATCTGTCCTATAACTTTCTTGGCCATTACCGACTCCTTAAACGTCCAAAACCTTTACCCCAGCAACACTCAACTGGTTTTTTCGACTTGAATGAATTCCAACTCGACC
>JBLRWT010000765.1:0-578 GCA_047921095.1 Wenzhouxiangella sp.
GTGGAACTGTATCAACCTTCGGATCAGGCAACGAGAATACCCGTGCCCAATTGTAGGTCGGGCTTCAGCCCGACATCGGTGCCGGGTGCGGCCGCCGTTGTGTCGGCCTGAAGGCCGACCTTCGGACCGGATCCGGAGAGCCGACTTCCTGCCCGGCGCGGCAGAGCCTGGCGTGGGTCGGGCTTCGGCCCGACATCGGTGCCCGGTGCGACCGCGGTTGTCGGCCTGAAGGCCGACCTACGGATCGGATCCGGAACCCCGACTTCCTGCCCGGCGTGGCAGAGCCTGGCGTAGGTCGGGCTTCAGCCCGACATCGGTGCCGGGGGTGGCCGCGGTTGTCGGCCTGAAGGCCGACCTACGGACCGGATCCGGAGAGCCGACTTCCTGCCCGGCGCGGCGGAGCCTGGCGTAGGTCGGGCTTCAGCCCGACATCGGTGCCGGGTGGGACCGCCGTTGCCTCGGCCTGAAGGCCGACCTACGGTTCTCCTTTCCGGAGGCTGCGCACGATAAAACTCGCCACCTCGCGCCCCGTGGCGCCCCGCCCGAATCCCGCGTCCATGCCGCACTCCCGTGCAAGC
>JBLRWT010000766.1:0-577 GCA_047921095.1 Wenzhouxiangella sp.
TAGTAGACGCTGTCGATGCTCACGGTCTGGAGATGCTCACACATCTCGCCAAGCGTGTGTGCGCGGCGTCCCGTGGAGATGGCGATCAGGGCGCAGTCCTTGACCGAGAAGGGCGGTGTGTGCTGTCTGCACCGACTGAAGTGTCCGTACCGTTCTGCATGGAGCCTCCTGGCGATAAAGGGAAAGGCGATTATGCTCCTGATCGTAGTCTCGTGAATCCACTTCGCCGGACGGTTTTATTCACCGGTCATTCGGCGCATAGTGATTGACGGAAAGGTTTTGGCGGATGCGCTTCGCTTATCCGCCCTACGAGGCGGCGCTCCTCCTTCCGGAGACGGTGCGAGACGGGCCTGGAAGCCGCATTCAATCGCGGCCCTTGCTGAGACATGCGCGTTAACGGGAGTGTCATATGGACCAGACCATCGACCCCGGTGAAGACCCGTCCGCCACGGCAGTGCTGCCCGGGGAACCGTATCCGCTGGGCGCCACCTGGGACGGGGAGGGGACCAATTTCTCCGTGTTCTCGGAGGTGGCGGAGCGGGTGGATCTGTGCCTGCTCGATGAACAGGGCAGCCAG
>JBLRWT010000767.1:0-568 GCA_047921095.1 Wenzhouxiangella sp.
CTCAAGACCTCGCCGCTGGCATTAACTGGGTTTTGCAACACGCTCACCCAGAACAGCTCTCCCAGGCGGCGCGTGATAAAGTCCTGCGTGAATTCGACAGCAAAGTCGTGGCGCAGAAGTATATTGAGTTGTATAGCCAAGTTTTAAACAGTGATGCGTGAAGCAGTTTTGGTAGTTGGCGGTGCGGGCTACATTGTTTGGGCATAGGAAAAGAAAATCGCGGAGTTAAGCTGAAATTCTTCTTAGGCAAAACCGGCAGCGGGCGGTTAAAAAGCATTCACCGCAAAGACGCGAAGAACGCGAAGAAAATCAGAGGATGATTCCTGGGTTTAATCAAAACAAGATCTGCTTTGCGAACATTGCGCCTTGAGCGCAGCGGGCGGTTAAACCAACATTTCAGGCAGTTAATGGAAAAATATGATCGAAACAATCGAGCTTAATCCAAATTACAGCACCACCCGGCGCGTCATCAAGGCCGATCCGCAGCAGATGGCGGAAGTGGTAAAGCAATCAAATAAACCCGAAGACAAATTCGAGACGTTGTTGTTTTTGCCCGAAGGTGAAGGGC
>JBLRWT010000768.1:0-565 GCA_047921095.1 Wenzhouxiangella sp.
CGAATATATCCTCGAACAGGCGGAGCTGAGAGGCTTACGCAATCTCGATGTAATCACCTGCGACGTGAATCGCTTGTCATTGACTGAACGGTACGATCGCGTCGTTTCGGTGGAGATGTTCGAACATATGCGCAATTACGGACATTTAATGAGCAATATCGCCAGCTGGTTGAAGCCCGGCGGCAAGCTGTTCGTGCATATTTTTTGCCACCGTTATTTGGCCTATCCGTTCGAAACCGAAGGCGATGACAATTGGATGGGACGTTATTTTTTCACTGGCGGATTGATGCCGGCCCGGGACACGCTATTGCATTTTCAAGACCTGCTCAGGATAGAATGCCAATGGGACGTTTCCGGCCAACATTATCAAAAAACGTCAGAAGCCTGGTTGAGCAATATGGATCGGCACCCGTCCGAAATCGATCGGATTTTTGCGGAAACCTACGGGCGAGAACAAGCGGCCGTTTGGCGGCAGCGTTGGCGGTTGTTTTTTATGGCTTGTGCCGAGTTGTTCGGTTATCGGGGCGGGAACGAATGGTTGGTTACGCACTATCGCTTTATCAGG
>JBLRWT010000769.1:0-563 GCA_047921095.1 Wenzhouxiangella sp.
GCCTGTTTCAGACAGGCGCAGGCTGGCTGTTGGCACAGGTCGCGGCCGACGAGGTGCGCCTGAGCCATTTTGCTGCCGCGGACGGTGCACTCATCCTCGAACGCGTGCTTCCGATCCGGGAGTCTTTGATCGATCTGAGCAGCGGTTCGATGCCGCTGGTCAACATGACGTTCGCCGACGACAGGCTGATCATTGTCTCGCCGTTACCGACCGGTACCCGCGTGCACTGGATTGATCTTGCGACCGGTAATCTCGTGGCCACCGCAACCAGCCCGATGTTGCGCTGGCAGCCGCTTGCGCTGCCGAAGCCGCGCGCCGACGGCACGCTGGTCGTTGCCGGCATGGCCGCAGCGGGGGCTTATCCGCGGCCGGCGTTGCTGCAATTGTCGCCGGAAGACCGGCAACCGGTCGCCGGTGCCGCGGTGGCAAATTTCAATGGTGCCTGGTTCGACCCGACGACCTCCGGGCAGGGTTGGTTCATCGACGTCATCGAGCCGGCCCGCACGATTTTCGGCGCCTGGTTCACGTTTGATCGCAGCGGCCCGGCCGGGGCCACCGGCCTT
>JBLRWT010000770.1:0-555 GCA_047921095.1 Wenzhouxiangella sp.
GCCGAAGGCATCGCGAATCCTCGTCATGCCCAGGCGCAACGACTCATCGGTGGCCCAGCGCTGGCCGTCATCGAGCTCCAGTTCCAGTGCCTGGCCCATGTCGTGGGCGTGATGGTCATCGCTCTGGGCCGGCACCGAAGGCGCCAGAACCAGTGCGAACAGTGCCATGGCAGCGACCAGGCCGAATCGTGCGATTGAAATTCCATTCATGTCGTGTCTCCTTGCGAGCAGATCGCGGGTTGCGAATCAGTATTTATTAATGTATATTCTTTACATCTTTAATTCAAGGGTGATGTCATGACGTTCGTCGTCACCGAAAACTGCATCAAGTGCAAGTACACCGATTGCGTGGAAGTCTGCAATATCGAAATCGAAAACCGCTATCGCGAAGCGCTGGGCCGACTGCAATCGGACTGCGACGAGCCGGCTTGAAGCACTGCCTCACCGGTTGCAAACCCCGGCAAAAACCATGAAATGGTCGGCAGTACCAGGTGGACCACGCGGATAGTTCGGCCCGATACCGAGCCATGAATCATCGGCCCGGACTCAGAACGC
>JBLRWT010000771.1:0-553 GCA_047921095.1 Wenzhouxiangella sp.
CTCCGATAGCATGAGGGCCACGTGGCTGCCGATGTAACCGGCACCGCCGGTGACGAGGATCGCTTTGTCCGACACGATGCTTATCTCCTGATCTAGTCCGTTGAAATCAAAGGCCTGTTCTCTCGCGGAGGCGCGGAGAAAGTCAACAACCTGATCTCTCGCAAAGACGCGAAGGCGCGAAGAAAGAAAGAGCTATTTCAAAGGCTTTTCTTGGCGTCTTGGCGTCTTCGCGAGAGATATGCCTTTTTTGCTTTTTCTCCGCGCCTCCGCGCCTCCGCGAGAGAACAGCCTCTTTCTCTTGATCACGTCCGGCCGCGGCCGATGGCGTAGTATTCGAAGCCCATCTCCTCCATGTGGCGCGGCTCGTAGAGGTTGCGGCCGTCGAAGATGACCGGGTGCGTCAGGTCCCGCCGGATGCGGTCGAAGTCCGGGCTGCGGAACACGTTCCACTCGGTGACGATCGCCAGGGCGTCGGCCCCCTGCAGGGCCTCCTCGGGAGATTCGCAGAGCACCAGGTCGTCGCGCTCGCCATAGATCCGCTGGCATTCCTCCT
>JBLRWT010000772.1:0-553 GCA_047921095.1 Wenzhouxiangella sp.
CGTGCGCGAGGACCTCTTCGAGCCCGCCGCCTGGAACCAGCTGATGGAGGCCGGGGCCATCGGGCGGCTGGACCTCCTCCGGGGGGAGATCGACGAGGCCTTCATCGGCACCGATGCCGAGGGCCGGGAGACCGCCCCGCCCGGGACCGAGGACGAGATCTTCATCGATCTGCACGCCGCCTATCTCAATGCGCCGACCATCGGCCGCAACCTCATCGGCGATGCCGCCTACGAGCACCTGATGGAAAGGCTCGACGAGGGCGAGCACGCCATCATGCTCATGTCCTACGGCCTCTACTCCTTCAAGGGATCGGGGTTCGTGCGCGGCGGCATCTTCGACCGCATCCAGCTGCTGCAGGGCGACCGTGCCATCCAGTTCCGCGACAGCGACCTGGTGCGCGCGCCGGACATCATCGCGGACGGCGCGCCGCGCTTCACCGAGCGCGACATCTTCATCATTCGCGACGACATCGCATTCGATCCCGGCGAACCCTGGGAGTTGGGCCTGCTGGTGCGCCGCGCCGCCGGGCCGCTGGAGACCGAGTTCGTCCGC
>JBLRWT010000773.1:0-547 GCA_047921095.1 Wenzhouxiangella sp.
CGGCTTCGTCGCTGAAGGCTGCCGCAAGGACGGGAGCAAGTTTTACTTCTCCGAAAGCGCTTGGCCCGTGCACGACGCGGCAGGAAATCTGGCGGGATACGAAGGCATCATCGAAGACACGAGCGACAAGCGCCGTGTCGAGGAAAGCTTGCGGGAAAGCGAGCGGCGCTATCGCATTGTTTCGGAACTGACCTCCGACATGGTTTATGCCTACGCCATCGATGCGGACGGCCGCCCCCTGGAGATCCTGCAGTCCGGCTGGGCCATCGAATACACCGAGTTCGAGGAGGTTGACGGCGTTTCGATGCCGGTTGCCATGGTCCTCGAACGCGAGGAGGTCGAGTTGCGCGCCCGCATCGGCCGGTGGCAGCTAGGGAAACACTGATCAATGTACACGCTCGCGTTGGTACCCCAGGTTTTCCGAGACAAGGCGCGTCGTGCAGCGGGTAGTGGTTCTACCCGCCCGTTTTTGATGACTTCGGGGCGCAACGCAGGATCGGGGAACCTGGGGTACCAACCCCGAAGGGGCTCGGCCGCTTTTGCGCGC
>JBLRWT010000774.1:0-545 GCA_047921095.1 Wenzhouxiangella sp.
TGGCCATGATCGCCAAACACGATGTTGTTGCCGTCGAGGGCCGCGGTGCCGCCGCTGCTGGCGTACGCATTGATTACGTCATTGCCGCCGCCGCCGAAAATCATGTCGCGGCCAATGCCGGTGGTGATGGTGTCGTTGTCGTTGCCGAACTCGTTATCGGCGCCGTTGATCGTGCCCCAGTCGATCGACGTCACCAGGCCGAGCGCCTGGACCTGGTAGTTGTCGTCTGTCTTGTCCGTGTCCGGGTCGCCGATGGGCCGGTTGACGCCGCTCATGGCCCCCAGGATCTTGCCGTGGTCGCCGAAGACAATGTTCTGGCCCGCGCCGGCGTCGATCACGTCGTCGCCCTGGCCGCCGAAGATGATGTCGTCGGAGTCGTCATCCGTAATGAAATCGCCCTTGCCGTACTGCGCCTCGGTGTAGATGCTCTCGACCAGGTCCAGCGTGCCGAGATCGAAGTTCGCCGCGCCGTAATAGTCCGGGCCGATGTAGCTCATGTGGCCGTGATCGCCGAAGATCACGTCGCTGCCGGCGCCACCGCTGAT
>JBLRWT010000775.1:0-545 GCA_047921095.1 Wenzhouxiangella sp.
CCTGGTCACGGCGGGTTTCGAAGCGCAACTGCCCGGGGTCGAAGAATTCCGCTGCGGTGAAGCTCAGCGACAGACTGCGCGTGCCCAGCGGCAGTTCCAGCGATGCACCGCGCGACATCAACACGCGATCGGACAGGCGCACCTCCTCGATCATCACCGCCGGGGACGACAGCCGCGTCGTCAGCCGGGTCGGATCCAGCATCACCGGCCCGCGCATGGTTGGAAACCACAGGCGTCCGACCGCATCGATAGTGCCGGCCGACTGCACGCCGCCGTTGGCCTCGCGGTTGGACATGCCGTCGGCCTCGGTGAACAAGCGCGGGTTGAGCACAGCACCCGCGAATGCGGCACCCAGCTCTTCCGGGCTTGCCGAGAACAAGCCGCCGTTGCTGCTCATCCACAGCCGGCCATGCCCATCGTCCAGCACCTGGTGAATACCGTCGTGCGGCAAGCCGTGACCTCGATTCAGGCAGTCAACCGCAAGCTCGTCAAGCGCTGCGGCCGGGTTGTCCAGCCGGCACAGGCCGCGATCCTCGGTGCCGATC
>JBLRWT010000776.1:0-543 GCA_047921095.1 Wenzhouxiangella sp.
GGGACGGGCGAGTTCGCAGACACGGACTTCCTGCGCAACCGGGTGGACCTGCGCTTCGACCTGAGGCTTCACAAACAAGGCGGCGACTGATCCCGAGCCCCGGATCTCAACCGGGATCGAGAATCGTGGTACTTCTCCCGCCGGAACCCCGGTTCTCTCGCGGAGGCGCTGGGGCCGGTTGCCTTAGAACCAAAACCCGATCTCTCGCAAAGCCGCGAAGACGCCAGGAAAAGACCTTCGATCAGGGTTTCTTCGCGTCTTCGCGGCTTTGCGAGAGAAATGTTGTTCTCCTACATCGAAAACCGGATCTCTCACGGGGACACAGAGACACGGAGAGGCAGAGGACACCCTTGCTCGGGTCTTCTCCGCGTCTCCGCGCCTCCGCGCCTCCGCGCCTCCGCGCCTCCGCGCCTCCGCGAGAGCATCCGGGTTTTTCCCAAGCGAAACCCCGATTCTCTCGCTGAGCCGCGGAGGCGCTGGAAAATACAGGGATACTCGCTTTCTGATTTCTCCCTGGGCGCGCGCCTCCTTGAGGTCTTCCCG
>JBLRWT010000777.1:0-542 GCA_047921095.1 Wenzhouxiangella sp.
CAGGCTGTTGAAAAACCCTCGGGCGGCGCCATGCTGCGTTGGAAAGCGGCTCAAAATGCTCATGTACTCGCATGTACACTGCGCTTTTTCGCCGCTTTCCGCCTTGCCTGGCATCCACCGGAGACTTTTTCAACAGCCTGCTAGGAGCCTGTCCGATTAATCATGTCGCTACTGCGGCGATGGGAAATCGGCGCGAACTCCTGATCCCTTTCGTCACATAGTCACCATCATGTTCCTCAAACGATCGGGATTCCGGTCTCGATCTCCCACTCGCCTTGCTACGCGCATGTTACTCGGACAGGTTTCCGGCGCGCCTTGCCGATTCCGGAATCCGGCGCGGGACTGCGTCAACGGACCGGTCAGGGAAAACGACTCCACTCCAGTGCCGCACCTGTCATCAACCCGGCGACCCGCTGTCCGGTTCGAAACCTCGAAACCGGCGTGCCGACCTGGAAGCCCATGTCACGGGCAAACCGTCACCTTTGGCCGGACGCGTCGACACTGAAGCAGGGACCCGTGCCGTCCGATACGGGGGCATGCCG
>JBLRWT010000778.1:0-542 GCA_047921095.1 Wenzhouxiangella sp.
GTCATCGTGGACGAAAGCGGAGCCTGACCCGCTCATGGAGGCCGTGGTAGAGAAGGTCAACATGGAGCGGGCTTACCATCGGGTGGTCGCCAACAAAGGCGCACCAGGTGCCGATGGCATGACGGTGGACCAGTTGGCCGACCACCTGAAGCAGCACTGGTCGACGCTGCGCGAGCGGCTGCTGGCCGGTGAGTACCACCCCAGCCCAGTTCGAGCCGTCGCGATCCCCAAGCCCAAGGGCGGGACGCGACAGCTCGGCATCCCCACGGTCACCGACCGGCTGATCCAGCAGGCGTTGCTGCAGGTGCTGACGCCGCTCTTCGATCCGGGGTTCTCCGCATCGAGTTACGGCTACCGCCCTGGGCGTAGCGCCCAACAGGCCGTCTCGGCGATGAAGGCCCATGTCACCGCCGGCCACCGCTGGGTGGTCGACCTCGACCTGGAAGCCTTCTTCGACCGGGTGAACCACGACCTGCTGATGGCGCGGGTCGCGCGCCGCGTCCGCGACAAGCGGGTGTTGCGCCTCATCCGTCGTTATCTGG
>JBLRWT010000779.1:0-541 GCA_047921095.1 Wenzhouxiangella sp.
GGAACCTAGTGGATGATTTCCTTTTATGGTATCAGTCGGTTAAGGGCGATTTTTGGCCCCGTAACATACTCCGTAGGTAACACTATTAACACTAGGCGTTGCCTGTGGATTATTCGCCGATCTGGAACACACAAAACTTCCCGTTCTGCTGATCAGCGATGAAGCCATCCTGCCGGGTGCAGGCCCAATCCAGCCCCATGAGCTGGACGCTGTCCGCAAAATCCCGGCCCAGGTAGTAATCGAACACTACCAATGAGACCAAAGCGCCCGTGGCAAGCCCTGTAAGGGCTGAGAAAGCCATCAGGAGCCAGACGTTGCGCCTACGGGCCAGAACGGTGCTTGAGGCCGCTCTACGGGCCTCTGAGAGGCTGCGCACGGCATCATCAACCTTCCCCTGCATCTCACGGGCGGTCTGATCCAGAGAATGGGCCAGACGGGATGCGCCTTCCCTGCCCCCTTGCGAAGCTGCATTCTGGACCCCTGCGATTTTTTCTGCGTTGTCCTCCAGTGCGGCTTGCAGGTGCTTGAGCCGTTCTTCCGT
>JBLRWT010000780.1:0-540 GCA_047921095.1 Wenzhouxiangella sp.
GGTTGGCGCCATGCTTGGTGCGGGTAAAGACCAACACCTGCTGCCAGTTACTGCCGGAAATCAGATGGGAAAGCAGAGCGCGCTTGAACCCCTTATCAATCCGGTACATCACCTGATCGACCTGCTCGGCAGCGGTGTTCCGCCGCGCCACCTCAATCATCTCCGGAGCCTTCAAGAAACCGTCAGCCAGGCGCTTGATATCATTGGAAAAGGTCGCCGAAAACAGCATATTCTGGCGATTGCGCGGCAGCAGGCCGAGAATTTTACGGATATCATGAATAAAGCCCATGTCGAGCATGCGATCGGCTTCATCCAGCACCAACATTTCAACCTGTGACAGATCGATGGTTTTCTGACCAACATGGTCAAGCAGACGTCCCGGAGTAGCCACGACAATATCAACCCCTTTACGCAACGCATTGATCTGCGGACGAATATTGACGCCACCAAAAACTACCGTCGAGCGTAGCGGCAGATATTTCCCATATAAACGAAAGCTCGCTTCAACCTGGGCTGCCAGTTCGCGGGTCGGGGTCAGAA
>JBLRWT010000781.1:0-536 GCA_047921095.1 Wenzhouxiangella sp.
TTGTCGGATGTCGACGAACCGGCACTGTGGTGCAAGAGCCTGGATGACCGTATCGAGCATTGGATCGAAGTCGGCCGCCCTGATGCCGAGCGCCTGAGCTGGTGCGCGCGCCGCTGTGATCGGGTGTCGCTTCTGGCCTATGGCAGTACCCGCGCCTGGTCAAGCCACGTCCGGCAGCAAGTTGCGGGTCACGGCAACCTGAACATCGCAATTCTGCCGCAGCAATGCCTCGATCCACTCGCCAACAATTTGTCGCGAGCGATCGACTGGGGCTTGATGATCACCGACGGGGTCATCTATCTGAGTGACGGCGATGAGCAGCACGAGCTGGAACTGGAATGGCTGCAGGGCGAGAGGATCACCCCATGACCCGACGCGGAAAACCACGGGGCAGTCAGCCGGTCGTCAACGCCGGCGATGAGCCGGAAGAAAACCTCGAGGATCGGCCGCCAAGCAAGACCGCGCTGAAGGCCGAGGCGCATGATTTGCGTCAGCTGGGGCTGGAACTGTCCGAACTGCCGAAGGACCGGCTGGCG
>JBLRWT010000782.1:0-533 GCA_047921095.1 Wenzhouxiangella sp.
GAAAGTCGCCGAATTCCCCGGCCCGGGCCTTCATCTCGGTCAGCGTCACCGGTCGCTTCAGGTCGCGCACGTAACGCACGTCGACCAACACCCAGCGCGGATCTTCGGGGTCGGACCCGGCGTCAAAATACTTCGAGCCGGCATCGAACTGGGTCGGGTCGGGATACGGTTTGCTGGCAATCTCCACGATGCCGACAATGCCGGGCTGCTTGCAGTTGGAATGGTAAAAAAATACCTGGTCGCCGGGCTTCATCTCGTCGCGCATGAAATTGCGCGCCTGGTAATTGCGGATCCCGTCCCAGGGTTCGGTCCTGTTGTTGCACTTCTTCAGGTGCTCGATCCCGAACACGTCGGGCTCGGATTTCATCAGCCAGTAGTTCATCGCTGCCATCGCTTGATGTTGACACACCATGGTACGGATTTCCGCGCAGCGAGATCAGTCGACCGCACTCTCGTGAAGAAAAAGGCGCGCCACAGATTAAAGAAAAAGGCGGGCCACAGATAAAGACAAAAGCGGGCCACAGATGAACACG
>JBLRWT010000783.1:0-533 GCA_047921095.1 Wenzhouxiangella sp.
GCGCCTGAAAACAGGCTGGGCGTGCCGCCACCCAGGAATATCGAATGCACCGTCCGCCCCCAGACCCGCGGCAGATCGACTTCGAGGTCGGCCAGCAGTGCATCGACATACGCCTCCTCCGGCAAGGCCCCGGACAGCGCATGCGAATTGAAATCGCAATACGGACACTTGACCACACACCAGGGCAGGTGGATGTATAGGGACAGCGGGGGGAGGTGGAGCATTATTTGGTTGGCTGGTTGGCTGGTTGGTTGGCTGGTTGGCTGGTTGGCTGGTTGGTTGGTGCGCTGGTGCGCTGGTGGTCGGTGGTCGGTGCGTCGGTGCGTCGGTGGTCGGGCTTATGTCATCCCGGACTTGATCCGGGATCCCCCAAGCTCGGTAGTCAGTAGTCGGTGGTCGGAAGCCAGAAGTCGGAAAGTTCCTTACGCGATCAGTTTATCAGCATGAGCTTGGCTTGGTTGGGCGCGGTGATGTATCGACATTGTTGAAACTTGTATCGGCGCGAGCTATATTGCTCGTATCCAAATACCGTG
>JBLRWT010000784.1:0-533 GCA_047921095.1 Wenzhouxiangella sp.
AGCGCGGCCCAGGAACCGAGCAGGCCCCTCTTCCTGCCCTAGATTTTGGATGAAGACTGGCGCAGATCCGCGGGTCCGGGGCACGTCCTGGGCGCTCAGCGGCGGATCGGCGACGTCATGAGCTTGGAAGGCCCCGAGCGAGGGCGCCAGCAGGGCCAGGGACGAGCACAGCCTGATCGAGAAGGTTGGCGGCGAAGGCAAGCCGCGCAGCAAGGTCGACAACCTGCTTCGAGACCTGTCCGCCCAGGCGCGGCCCGGAGACCACGTGGTCTTCATGAGCAACAAGGGCTTCGAGGGCGCGCCCAAACGCTTTTTCGACCAGTTGTAATGAGCACGACCGAACTGCCGTTGTTTCCGTTGCAGACGGTGCTGTTTCCGCAGGCCGATCTGCCGCTGCGCATCTTCGAACCGCGCTACCTCGACATGGTGCGCGAATGTTCGCGCACCGGCAGCGGCTTCGGTGTGATCTGCGCCTGGCCGACCGAACGCGAGGGCACCGCCAGGCACGCCCGTGTTGGCACCGAGGCGGTGAT
>JBLRWT010000785.1:0-531 GCA_047921095.1 Wenzhouxiangella sp.
GTGTCGGCGGTTCTGGACCTGCCGCCTGATTTCGAGCCGATCTCGCTGGCGCGCATTCCGACGCCCGATCAGCGAAGCCGGCTGGATGCGTTGCTGGATGCGCGTATCCGGGATCGCCGGCCGCTGGCCTACCTGCTGGGCGAGGCCTGGTTTGCCGGCATGCGTTTCCAGGTCAATGAATCCACCCTGATTCCGCGTTCGCCGCTGGCCGAGATCATTCTCGGGGGGATGCTGCCGTGGCTGGAGCTGGATCGGCCGCTCAGGGTACTGGATGTGGGCACCGGCTCGGGCTGCATCGCGATTGCGCTGGCCGCGCACTGGCCACAGTTGCAGATCGATGCGACCGACATCAGCGAGAACGCGTTGACGGTGGCCCGGGCCAACGGCGAGCGCCACGGCGTGACCGATCGGGTCCGGTTCGTCCAGTCCGATGTCTACCAGGCGTTGCCCGGTGAACGTTACGACTTGATCATCAGCAATCCGCCGTACGTGCCCGCAGCTTCCATGCAGGCGCTGCCGGACGAATACCGG
>JBLRWT010000786.1:0-531 GCA_047921095.1 Wenzhouxiangella sp.
GGATTCAAAAGTCTCGGCCGGTGTCCAGCCCAGCTCACGCTGGATCTTGCCGGCATCGATGGCATAGCGCACATCGTGGCCGGGTCGGTCCTGCACGAAGGTGATGAGCTCACGCCGGCTTTTGCCGTCGGGCAGCGGATCGACGCGCTCATCGAGCAGGTCGCAGATGCGGTGAACCACTTCCAGGTTGGTTTTCTCGTTGTGGCCGCCGATGTTGTAGGTCTGGCCCAGCGCGCCTTGCTGGGCGACCAGGATCAGCGCGCGGGCGTGGTCTTCCACGTACAGCCAGTCGCGAATCTGCTGGCCATCGCCGTAGACGGGCAGGGGCTTGCCCTCCAGCGCGTTGAGGATCATCAGCGGGATGAGCTTTTCCGGGAAGTGGTAGGGCCCGTAGTTGTTGGAGCAGTTGGTCAGCACCACCGGCAGGCCGAAGGTGCGGCCCCAGGCGCGCACCAGGTGGTCCGAGCTGGCTTTGCTGGCCGAGTACGGCGAACTGGGCGCGTAGGAGGTTTGTTCGGTGAACAAGTCATC
>JBLRWT010000787.1:0-531 GCA_047921095.1 Wenzhouxiangella sp.
CATCGACCCGCTCGCACTCGGCGCTGCCATCTGCGCGATTGTCGCCGATTACCGCCTGGTCGAAGGCGCCGGTGGCTGGATGGTGCCGCTAGGGCAAAAGTCGATGACGGTGGATCTGGCCCGTGCTTGCGGTGCAGAAATCATCCTGGTTGTCGGAATTCGGCTCGGCTGCATCAACCATGCGCTGCTCACTGCACGGGCGATTATTGCCGACAACATGAGGCTGGTCGGCTGGATCGCCAACCACACCCAGGCCGACATCCCGGATGCAGACGACATCATCGACACGATCAGCTCAACGCTGGGGGCGCCTCTGGGAACGTGTCGCTTTCAACCATCACCCGCCGATGCCCGCGAACTGGCAGATTCCATTTCCTCTCGTTGCGGAAAAGAGAAAAAGCATTAACCACAGAGTCTCCAACCCCGTTTCCGGGCTCGCTGTCGCGGAGCAAACACGAAGATCAAAGGCGGTTTCGCCCACGCTTGCGCTTGCAGGGCGAGTGACTTTTGCCAAGCGCTGCAAAAGTCACC
>JBLRWT010000788.1:0-530 GCA_047921095.1 Wenzhouxiangella sp.
CGAATGCTTGGGCCACCCAGTCGACGCATTCGAGTATCTGCGCCGGGCCCGCGCCGGCGGGCGGGGTGGAACGCAGATGGAGAACGATCTCCGGCTCGATCTGGCGAACGGCTTCCTGGGCGGCCCTGATCTCCCGGGCAATGGATTCCAGTTCGGGCTGGGTGGGCATGGGCTTCGGATCCGGTGCCTGTGCAGGAGCAGGTAGTATGCGCGCCGACGCCCGGCCTGTCCCCTCCGGGCGGTGACGGTGGACGGGTGACGGGTGACAGGACACCCGCATGGGCACGCTTCGCTTTGCCCATCCTACGGTCACTGTTGCATGTCGCGGCGCAGCGCCTGGCCCATCCCCGGCGGCAGCCGAAGTCCGCGGGGGCCGTGGGGCGCGTCGAAATCATTACGGTGCGTTTGCCGAGGCCCGTGGAACCAAGCACGTAGAGGTTGTAACCCTCGTGCGGCATGCCGGGCCTGCATCGACACCGCATCCACGGTTCCGGATGATGCGCCCGATGCGTGAGAACTGTGACACGGAG
>JBLRWT010000789.1:0-527 GCA_047921095.1 Wenzhouxiangella sp.
CCGGAAATCACTTTCTACGGATCACACTATGATCCCGGATTATTGAAGCCTGGGGAAGTCGCAGAATCATTGTGTTCTGAGGGTATGGGCCAGAGATCTTTGTAGGATTTGGCTTACATTGACGTTGTCAGTGGTCAGTGGTCAGTGGTCAGTGGTCAGTGGTCAGTGGTCAGTGGTCAGTTGTCCGTCGTTACTCGTTAGTCGTCAGGGGGCAAGAGCGTAACCCAGGGACCGCATTTCAACGGACAACGGACAACGGACAACGGACAGCTGACAACCCCTTGACACCCAACTTCGCCGCCAATGACAATAAACTAGCTTGTCAACCAGATCACTTGATATGGAAGCAGAGATCGGATCCTTTGAGGCCAAGGCCAAGCTCTCTCAGCTGCTGCGGGAGGTCGAGCGAGGCCAACGCTACACCATTACGGTTCGCGGGCGCCCGGTCGCGGACCTGGTGCCCCACTGGGGCGCTGGCTCGGCCGACGCCCGCGGGGCCGTGGAGGCCATGCGCGCGCTCAAGAAGG
>JBLRWT010000790.1:0-526 GCA_047921095.1 Wenzhouxiangella sp.
CGAGAACCTTAAGGGAGCGCTCTACCTCGATGGTGAAGTCGACGTGACCAGGGGTATCAATAATATTGATACGATGGTCTTTCCAGAAACAGGTTGTTGCAGCGGAGGTAATGGTAATACCGCGCTCTTGTTCCTGCTCCATCCAGTCCATCGTTGCAGCACCATCGTGGACTTCACCCAGCTTGTGGGAAACCCCTGTGTAAAACAGGATCCGTTCAGTTGTTGTAGTTTTACCAGCATCGATGTGAGCCATAATGCCGATATTACGTGTTCTATTCAGTGGTACTATACGAGCCACAATCTATCTCCTAATGACAACCGGGCCTACCAGCGGTAATGGGCAAAAGCCTTATTGGCCTCAGCCATCCGGTGGGTATCTTCACGCTTCTTGACCGCAGTACCACGATTATTGGATGCATCAAGGAACTCACCTGCCAAACGCTCACACATGGTCTTTTCGCTGCGCCCCTTGGCATAGTTAACCAGCCAGCGCATCGCCAGTGCGGTGCGCCGTGACGGGCTCACC
>JBLRWT010000791.1:0-525 GCA_047921095.1 Wenzhouxiangella sp.
GTTCCTTTCAGGAAGAATTTCTCAAGCCCTTTGTGCTTGAAACTCCGTATCATACGACAGAGCGCAACCTATCACGTTACAGGTTACAAGTCATGAGTAGCGAGAAAGGCGACGGGGGGGTTTATCTTTCGAACGGGGAACGGGATCAAGGCAAATCAAACGAGTGACCAGGCGCGGATATCCGGGTTCCACCTTCAACACGCGTAGGAGCCCAGTCCCCTGGGCGAATGGTTGGGGACCGCCGGGGAAGGTCGATCGCCCAGGGGACTGGGCTCCTACGGGGGGTTGTACTGAATTCTCTGGAGCAGGAAGCATTGTGCTCCCGCGCTCAGTCTTCCTCACCATAGTTGATGATGGCAAGGAACCGTATCGGCACCTCGATCAACCGCTCCGGACCGTGCGGGATGCTTCCCCTGAACGTCAGCGAATCGCCCGGCTCCAGCAGATAGGTGCTGCGGCCGTGGCGGTATTCGATGCGGCCATCCAGCATGTAGATGAACTCCACCCCCGGATGCGTGAACGTGG
>JBLRWT010000792.1:0-520 GCA_047921095.1 Wenzhouxiangella sp.
GCAGTTCACGGGGACGAAGGGCATGCCGGCGCGCGGCCCGGAATCGTGGATGAGGCGCGCCACCAGCTCCTTGCCGGTACCGGAATTGCCGACGATGTGGACCGGCGCCTGGCTGCGCGCGACCTTGGCGATCATGGCGCGTACCCGCTCCATGGCCGGCGAGCTGCCGAGCAGGGTGGCAACGCCGTCGGGCCGGCCGCCCTCGGTGGCGCGCAGCTTGAGCGCTGTCGTGACCAGCTTGCGCAGGTCCTTGACCTTGACCGGCTTGGAGACGAAGTCGTAGGCGCCGAGCTTGAGCGCGCGCACCGCGGTCTCGACGTTGCCGTGCGCGGTGATGACCGCCACCGGCACGCCGGGGGCCTGGCGCTGCATCCACTGCACCAGCTCCAGGCCGTCGCCGTCGGGCAGACGCATGTCGGTGAGGCAGAAATGGTAATCGGCCGTCTGCAGCTTGTGGCGTGCGGTGGCGACGTCGGCGGCCGTGTCCGGAGTGATGTCCATGCCCTCGAGCGTCATGGAG
>JBLRWT010000793.1:0-518 GCA_047921095.1 Wenzhouxiangella sp.
GCCGAAGACCTGGGCACGCCGGGCAGTGCCGGGTCCAGCGTCATCACGAAACCGGCAAGCGTGGTCCCGGATTCGGGAACGCAGAAATTGACGAAACGTCGGGTCGTGGTCGGATGCTGTATACTGCGCACTGCCCTGGCGATGACCGCCAGGCACTTTTCGCGGAAGTAATGGTTGCCTGTCCGGCAATCCCAAGGCCCCTCCCCGATTTGTCCTGTGCCGCCGATCCGGCGGTCAATGCCTTGGGTTGTTTAAGGAAACCACTGAAATGAAATTCGATTCTCTCGGCCTTCGCGCCGAGCTTCTGCGTGCTGTCGATGCGCAGGGCTTTACCACTCCGACACCGATCCAGCACAAGTCCATTCCGTTCATTCTGGAAGGCCGCGACATCATGGCCAGCGCCCAGACCGGCACCGGCAAGACGGCCGCGTTTGCGCTGCCGCTGTTGCACCAGCTTAGCCAGAAGCCGGCAAAAGGCAATGCCGTGCGGGCATTGATCCTGACGCCGACGCGTGAAC
>JBLRWT010000794.1:0-517 GCA_047921095.1 Wenzhouxiangella sp.
CCAGTCGGCCAGCGCGGTCAGATCCGACCGGGCCGGGTTGATTTCGGCAATACGTGCGCCGGACCGGCGCGCGATCACGGGCAGGCTGGCGGCCGGCTGCACCGCGCCGGCGGTGCCGACGACCAGCATCAAGTCGCACTGTTCGGCCGCCTCGAAAGCGGCGGCGAGAACGGATTCGACCAGCGCTTCGCCGAACCAGACCACGTCCGGTCGCGCCAGGCCGTCCGGGTGATGGGGGGAAGGGGGTGGCGTGCGGTCGGTATGCCGATCCAGCCATTCCTGCGCGATGGGTCTGCGCGTGACCGAACAGATGCTGCGCGCGATATTGCCGTGCAGTTCGAGCACGTTGCGCGATCCGGCCAGCTGGTGGAAGCCGTCGACGTTCTGCGTGATCAGCGTGAATTCAGCGAACAGCGGTTCGAGTTCGGCCAAGGCCCGGTGACCGGCGTTCGGCGCTGATTGCCGGACCATCTCGCGCCGCCATTGGTACCAGTCCCACACCAGCTTCGGATCGCGC
>JBLRWT010000795.1:0-516 GCA_047921095.1 Wenzhouxiangella sp.
GTACTTGGCCACCGAACCGAAGCCGGGGCAGTTGTCGGTCACGGCCAGATCGTTGTCGATGGTCTTGGGGATGCCGATGGCATGCAGCGGATAGCCGAGCTGTTCCGCCATCCTGGCGATCTTGTTCGCGGTATCGGCCGAATCGTTGCCGCCGTTGTAGAAGAACGTGCCGATGCCGTGCGCGTCCAGGACCTCGATCAGGCGGCGGTATTCGCGCTCGTTTTCTTCCAGCGATTTCAGCTTGTAGCGGCACGAGCCGAACACCCCGCCCGGGGTCTGCGCAAGCCGCCGGAGATCGTCATCGGAGAAGACCGAAGTATCGATCAGACGCTCTTCCAGCGCACCGATGATGCCGTCGGCGGCGGCGAATACCTTGCCGACCCGGCCGGAAGCGGCGCGCGCGGCCTCGATGACCGCGGCGGCGGTGGCATTGATGACCGGCGTAACCCCACCGGACTGGGCGTACAGGATGTTGTTGGCTGCCATATGGGTGGATACGTTGGGAACCCGAAGGCC
>JBLRWT010000796.1:0-516 GCA_047921095.1 Wenzhouxiangella sp.
AATTGGTTATGGATTTTAGAACGATGTGAATCGTACGAAAGAACGACTGTTTTGTCAACAACTATCGGAATGATGGGCAAGCATCCTGCGGGGTTCTGCTTGAAGCGATCCCTGAATCATCCCATAGGCGGAAGCAACAAACTCGAAAAAGCCGCGAATTGGAGACCTTCACAGCCGAGCCGGAGTGGCCGGCGCGCCAGCAGTCGACGTCTGGCATTTCAGCGGGTTCGACCAGCACCTGACACGGCGCCCGGACACCCACCCGGAAATTTTCGAGCAGGGCAGCCTGCTGGACCTGGGAGAACTCCTGGCCGATCCGCTGCTGATCATCCACGGCCGCCACGACGACATCGTGCCGCTGAAGACGACCTTGATGCTGGCCGAAAAACTCCAGCTGCTCGGCAAGCAATTCGAGCTCGACATTCCGCACGATTCAGGTCACTGGTGGGCGGCCAGCGAACATTACGCCCGCTATGCCTTCGGCCGCCTCAACGAGTTCCTGCGCCGTCACGTGCC
>JBLRWT010000797.1:0-516 GCA_047921095.1 Wenzhouxiangella sp.
ATCGTCACCTTCGGCCAGTACCTCCGCCCGACCGTCAATCACTTGCCGGTCGATCGCTTCGTTACCCCGGAAGAATTTCGCCAGTTGCGTGAAATCGGCCTGGAAAAGGGTTTCATGGAAGTGGTCTCCGGCCCCCTGGTCCGCTCCAGCTACCGCGCCGACCGGGTGTTTGAGAAAAATAATTGTGGCCTAGAAGCGGGGGAAAGGTAAAAAGGTAAAAGGTAAAAGGACGGAGTGAGCGACTCTGACCACCGACCTCAGACCTCAGACCTCAGACCTCAGACCTCAGACCTCAGACCTCAGACCTCAGACCTCAGACCTTAGACCCCATGAGCAACCCCCTGGCCCATCGCGAACCGGATCAACAGCTGGAACGACTGGCAGCGTTGCTGGACGAATGTCGGGTGCAGGGGCGGACGATGACCTACTTGCAAGTTGCTGATGCGCTGGCGATTCAGGCGCCGCAGCGAATTCACCAGACGACCCGGCTGATCGAGAAGATGCTCAAGCGCGATG
>JBLRWT010000798.1:0-515 GCA_047921095.1 Wenzhouxiangella sp.
CCCTTCCTCCGATAAGCTACCCGTATACGAAACGACCTTGTCCAGGAACCCGTCGGCTTGAACGACAACCCCCAACCCCGAGGCCTGCCGCCGGCCGGCCGTTTTGCACTGCTGGCCGCTCTGTGCTCCAGCGTCGGCCAGACCTTCTTCATCGGCCTGTTCGGCAGCGATTTCCGCGCCGAATTCGGGCTGAGCGATGCCGCATTCGGCACGCTCTACAGTGCCGCCACGCTGGGCGGCGGGCTGCTGATGTTCTGGCTGGGCGGGCTGGCGGACCGCTTCACGCTGCGCCGTTCGGTGCTGCTGGTGCTGGGCATGCTGGCACTGGGCGCGCTGCTGGTATCGGCCGCGCAGACCGTCGCGCTGCTGCTGGCAGGTCTTTTCCTGGTGCGCCTGGCCGGGCAGGGGTTGATGGGCCACTTGGGCGTGGTCGCCGCCGGGCGTTTCGCGGTGCGAAGGCGCGGGCGCGCGCTGGCCATGGTCAGCTACGGTTTCATCCTCGGTGAAGCCAGCCT
>JBLRWT010000799.1:0-511 GCA_047921095.1 Wenzhouxiangella sp.
GAAAAAAAACGACGACTCGGCCAATATGCCGTGTTTTGGGAGGACAGCAAAGTCATTTACCGGGGAGATGATGCGCCGCAAATGGAACAAAAACGGGATTAGTTTGTTTGTGTCTTTTTTAACTTGATAAAACCACAGAGGACACAGAGAAACACAGAGTTTGAAAGAACAAAACCCTCTGTGACCTCTGTGCTCTCTGTGGTTGAGAAAATAAACACAGACAATGCCTCGGTCGGTCAAATTTAGCGGGATATGAAAAGTTTGATAAAACCGCAGAGGACACAGAGAAATACAGAGTTAGAATCAAAAAACCTCTGTGAACTCTGTGTCCTCTGTGGTTAAAAAATAAAAACATACCTCTCAGGTGAATCCTAGATAAAGGACTTTGTTTGAAAGTTAATGTTATCGATGCGGGGTGACTTTCAGTTTGATCAAAGGGTTCAGCGTTCGATGAAAACCGTAGAAAATTGAACAATCTTTCGGTCGAACGGGTGTTGATTTTGAATAAAGT
>JBLRWT010000800.1:0-511 GCA_047921095.1 Wenzhouxiangella sp.
TACCCGATCACAGCCTGTGCCCGACCCCGATCGGGTATCGGGCACAGGCTTTAATGCCCCGGAATCCAGGGGTTTTGCCTTACAGGATCGAGTCGTACAGGTCTATCCACTCCGGGTTTTCTTGTTCGATCAATGAAATCTTCCATGCACGCCTCCAGCCTTTCAGCTGCTTTTCGCGCGCGATGGCGGATTCCATTTCTTCGTGGACTTCGTACCAGACAAGTTGGTGCACATCGTATTTCTGGGTGAAGCCTTCGACCAGGTTGTTCTTGTGCTCCCAGACTCGCTTTACGAGGTTGGACGTGACGCCGACATAGAGCGTGCCGTTGCGCTTGCTGGCGAGGATGTAGACGCAGGGGAGTTTCATGGAGTGGAGATTAGCTGATTGCTGGTGGGGTTTTGCCTCTTCGTCATTCCGGGTACCCGATCACAGCCTGTGCCCGACCCCGATCGGGTATCGGGCACAAGCTTTATTGCCCCGGAATCCAGGGGGTTGTGTCCGGCTGCGCCG
>JBLRWT010000801.1:0-510 GCA_047921095.1 Wenzhouxiangella sp.
GGGGTGCTCAAAGGCTCGAAGGCGCAAAGGCGCAAAGGCGCAAAGGCGCAAAGGCGCAAAGGCGCAAAGGCGCAAAGGCGCAAAGGCGCAAAGGCTCAAGGTTCAGTCCTAATACTGCTGTCATCCCGGCCGGAGCGAAGCGGAGAGCCGGGATCTCGCGTTTGCTGCTTGGATGACACGCCGGGCTTGGGAGATCCCGGATCGAGTCCGGGTTGACAATGGGGCTGTGGACTCGTGGTCATGCAGAGTTATTTGCAGGCGTCCTTGCCTTTATACTTGCCGGCTGAATGCAGGCAAGACTTTATTGAATGACTGATACAACCTATCGAACGGTCTGGGACCGGCGCTCGGCTGACGACCTGGCCGCGCTGGAAGCAGTTGACAACAGCGGCAGTGAAGTTGTTGCCCAGGCAACGGGGCGGCGTGCTGCCGACATGGTGAGCGCGGCGGTGGATCTGAAGGAATCCGACGCGATCCTCGAGCTGGGCTGTGGTGCTGCCCGCATCGGCC
>JBLRWT010000802.1:0-507 GCA_047921095.1 Wenzhouxiangella sp.
GGATGGGACGGCCTCCCCGGTGTCTGGGTGAAAACCTATCAGACCAGACGCGGCCAACATACAAGGATGGGTCAAGCGCAGCGGACCCATGCGGAAACGAGCACAACATGGACACCCATGCTTAATCAAGGCAGCCCGGCATGGCCCCATGCCAGCGCTGCCTTCGCCGTTCATGGGTGATCTTTCGGGGGAAAATGGAAGGAGTCGACCTGCGGTTGGCCGTCTGGACGTGATCATTGACGAACGCGGGGCGTAGTCGCCCCTCGGGCTCTGTTCGATTGTGCGCAAGAGGGTGGGGGAGGGCTACGTCAACAGCGCGCGGCAGACCGCGAGATTCGGGGCAAGCGTGGAGTGGGTGTCCACTGTCACCCGCCGGATGCTGTCACCCGCAGGGCAGCGCCGGCTATTGGCTGGCCGACCGGCCGGGATGGACTGGAAAGTGGCGCTGGCGCGGCAAGGGATAAGCGGGTCGGACCACGCTATCTCAATGATTATTCTCATAAAGAC
>JBLRWT010000803.1:0-506 GCA_047921095.1 Wenzhouxiangella sp.
ACGGGTGACGGGTGACGGGTGACGGCAACGAGCGTGATCCTCGCCCCGTCATTTGTATTGTCACTCGTCACCGTTCGTTCAGCATGGGCACGCTTCGCTTTGCCCATCCTACAGTCACTCGTCACTGGTCACTGGTCACTGGTCACTGGTCACCCGTCACCGCCGTTCTGGCTGATGTTAGACTGTGGGCTGCCCGAAGCCGCCTCCAGCCCATGCTCAGCATTTCCAACAAGGTCTCCATACCTGATCACGAAATCGAGATCACGGCGATCCGTGCCCAGGGTGCGGGCGGACAGAACGTGAACAAGGTGGCCAGCGCGGTGCACCTGCGTTTCGACATTCCCGGCTCCTCCCTGCCGGACTTCTACAAGACCCGCCTCATGGCCCTGCATGACCGGCGCATCACCGCCGACGGCGTGGTGGTCATCAAGGCGCAGCGCTTCCGGACACAGGAGGGCAACCGCGAGGACGCGCTGCGGCGGCTGGCGGAGCTGATTCGCAGCGTC
>JBLRWT010000804.1:0-506 GCA_047921095.1 Wenzhouxiangella sp.
GCAGCAGGTGACGCCACTCGCCGCCTGCCGCCATCCAGCCGTCTGGCCGATGGCTGAAGGACGTACATAATCAGGAGGGTTTTTTACCCGCGAACCATCAAGCGCCGGCTACTGTCGCTCGTGTCGCAGCGCAGGCAACGTAAGCTTGCCGGTTTGCCGTAGGCAAGAAGGCAAGCTGGAGTGCCGTCAAGCGCGTGAACGATCTGCGGCCTCTCCGACGAAAACGCGCTCCGTGCAGAGTTATTCAGAGGCTCCCTAGCTTACTCCCAGCGTGCCACGCTATACTCGAATCATGGATATTCAAGCCGAACTCGACCGGATTGGCGACTATCTCGCCGCACAAGATGATCTCAGGCTGGCGATCGTCTATGGCTCGCTGGCCAAGGGGCGGGCGAGGTCGGGCAGCGATCTGGATATTGCCATAGCCGGCGCCAAGCCCCTGGATGCCGATCGCAAGATGGCCCTGATTCGGGGATTGGCCGGGATCTGTGGGCGGACGATCGACC
>JBLRWT010000805.1:0-505 GCA_047921095.1 Wenzhouxiangella sp.
CCGGGAATCCGAGCGCACCGCCAAAGCTGTTGACGCACTGTACGGCCGGCACGACAATACGCAGCCGGTCGTATCTTTCCGGCCTGTCGCGGCGTGCCGGGAGGATCCGCCCTGGCACGCGTCTGCGTGCTGCGCCAGAGCCATCCGCGGCGCGAAGGCGGTGATCCGCCCTGGTGCGGGTCTGCGTGCTGCCGCCAGGGTTTGCCGCGGCGCGAAGGCGAAGATCTGTAGGAGCGGATTCCAATCCGCGATTCGACGAGCCCTTGCCCGCATGGTTGCGGGAAGGCTGGGGCGGTGCGCGGAAATCTCATACCGCCCCATCCCCGGATACCCGATCACAGCCTGTGCCCGACCCCGATCGGGTATCGGGCACAAGCTTTTTTGATCCGGGGTGGGGCGCTTTTCAACTCAGATTCAACAGGAGATCCAGCTACATGATCGTCACCGACCCGGCCGAATTCCGCGAACAGATCCAGGGCAACTGGCTGATAGCCGACAGCGCGGC
>JBLRWT010000806.1:0-505 GCA_047921095.1 Wenzhouxiangella sp.
TGTTCCATGTGCTCGGCGACCGCCTCGAGGCCATCACCCGCGAGCGCGAGCATATCCTCGACAGCGCCAGCTACGAGCGGCGCTCGGAAGCCAGCGCCCGCCTGCCCGGCGTGCTGGTGGACGGCTTCACCTTCACACTGTAGATCGCCCTTCCGGACCGGCCTGCGGAGAGGCTCCGGGCTTCAGTCGGGAAAAGCGGGATCTCTCTCGCGAAGGCGCAAAGGCGCGAAGAAAGCGATCTCAAAAGGTTTTCCTTTGCGCCTTCGCGCCTTCGCGAGAGAACAGGGTTTTCGGTTTGGAGAGCCCGACACGCTCACGCGGACGCGCGGCCGAAGACAGACCGCTCAAGCAGGTGACGGAGATGAGTGGTCCTGTGGCGCACCGTCCTCATGCGTCGTAAGATGTGGCCGAGATACATTTTTCTGGATCGTCTTCCGCCACCTTTAGAGAGACCTTGCGGTTCCTCCGGGAACGACCGGTCCCCTCGCAGAGACACTGAAAGAAC